>NZ_JBFTLC010000002.1:0-240639 GCF_056396245.1 Arthrobacter sp. 05T423 | reverse complement strand
TCATCGGCGTGCTCGTCATGGTCTTCATCGACTCACCACTGACACTGTTGGTCACCCTCATCGCCATCGCCCTCATGGTGGCCGGCTGGTACGCCTGCCGCAAACGCATCCACGAGATCGCCGAAGCCCGCGAAGGCTTCACCGGCATGTCCCCCGTCATCGCCAACCGGCCCATTCCCGGCGCCGAGGACCGGATCTAACCCGCTGGCTTTTCCTTCACCCGCAACGCAGCGCCACTGAGCGCGAACGGACACTTGAGGCCCCAACCGGGGCCCAAGTGTCCGTTCGCGATTAAGCGGTTTCGGTTATTGACCGCCGTTGTGGGCCGGAGTAATTTACGACTATCCGTGCTGAAATGCGGGGCCCCGGCCTCTTCGTCGATGCCCTAACCCATCGATACCGGAGTCGCCCCGATTCCGAATCACGCCAAGGCACGCGGCGCTGCCGCAATGCCGAGGTGCATCCGGTCTCCACCGCTGTGGAAGCCTGCTACAGGAGCTTTGCCCTGTTCATGCAGGACCGCACCGGTCGCATCACAAGTCGCCCGGCGCGACCCTCCTGCGGTCGTGCCCAGCTAACCGGGCATGCTCGCGCGCCCGGGTGAATCGGAGCAAACCGTGGACAACAGCTCTTTCCAGGCCCTCCAGGAGAAAGTGCGGGGCCAAGTCGTCACGAGCGATCAGGCGGACTACGACGACGCGCGGGCCGTCTTCAACGGAATGATCGACAAACGCCCCGCGGCCGTCCTGCGCGTGTCCCAGGTCGCGGACGTCATTGCCGGCGTGAATTTCGCGCGTGACACCGGCTTGGACCTGGCGTTGCGGGGCGGCGGCCACAGCGCGCCCGGGTTCGGGACCGTCGACGGCGGCCTCGTCATCGACTTCACAGGCTGCCGGGGCGTGCGCGTGGATCCTGCCAATGGGACAGCCCGGTCCGAAGCCGGAGCGACATGGGCGGACTTCAACTACGCCACGGGCGCATTCGGCCTTGCCACCACCGGAGGCATCATCGGATCAACGGGTGTTGCTGGACTAACTCTCGGCGGAGGCATTGGCTATCTCGCCCGCAAGTACGGGCTGTCGTGCGACAACCTGAAATCCGCGGACGTGGTGACCGCCGAAGGGAAGTTTCTGGTCGCCAGTGACACCCAAAATGAGGACCTCTTTTGGGCGCTTCGCGGCGGGACCGGCAACTTCGGCGTCGTGACTTCCTTTGAGTTCAACGTTCACCCCGTGGATGTTCTCTACGGCGGAGTGATCATTTACCAGCTGGAGCACGCCGACGCGGTGGCACGGCTCTACCGGGATTACATCGCCACCGCACCGGAAGAAATGGGAGTGTTCCTGGGCTTCCACCAGGGACCGCCGGTCCCCTTCCTGCCCGAGGACTATCACGGGAAGCCCGTTGTGGTGCTGGTGGGCGGCTGGGCGGGCCCCCACAACGAGGGTGAACGTCAATGGCAGCCGTTCCTTGACGTTGCGCCCGTCGCCGGCTCCTTCGTGGGCCCACTTCCCTATACGGTGCTCAACACACTCTTCGACCCCATGTATACCAAGGGCCTGCAGGCCTATTGGAAGTCAGTGTTCCTGCCCCGCCTAACCGATGACGTCGTCCGTGTGGCCGCGAAGTTCGGCGAGGCCATTCCGAGCGTCCAGACGGCCAACCACTTCTACCCGATTAACGGCGCCGTCCAGCGGGTCGGGCGGGACGAGACCGCGTTCCCGTACCGCGACGTCAACTTCGCAGTGGACATTGCCTGCCATTGGGAGGATCCGGCCCACAATGAGGCCAATACGAAGTGGGTGCGCGACTACTATGCCGAGCTCCAGCCCCTCGGATCCGGTGCGGGCTACGTGAACTTCCTCGACGCCGACGACCAGGCACACATCAAGGACACCTACGCGGGGAACTACGCCCGCCTCGCGGAGGTCAAGGCCAAGTACGATCCCGGCAACCTGTTCCACGTCAACCAAAACATCAAGCCGGCCGGCTGACACTCCCTGCGCGGCGGGCGCCCAGCGCCGGGCAGGTCCCTTCCGCCGCCAATCGGCCTACCATGGAGGCATCCGGTGCGAGGCCCGCGATGAGCGGCGCCTCCACGGTGCGTCGAAGGGCCGGACCAAATGGACGTCGTTGTCATCGAAACCCCGCAGCTCGGGGACCGGAGCTACCTAATCCATGACGGCCGGGTGGCGCTGGTGGTCGATGCCCAGCGGGACACGGACCGCATCGAGGAGGCCGCGCGGACCGCCGGGGTGCAGATCACCCACGTGGCCGAAACGCACGTCCACAACGACTACCTCACCGGCGGCCTGATCCTCGCCCGCGCCCACGGCGCCAAGTACCTGGTGAACGCCGCGGACCAGGTGGCCTTTGAACGCGAGCCGGTTGGAGACGGCCAATCCATGCAGATCGGCGGGCTCACCCTCCGGGCCGTCGCCACGCCCGGGCACACCCACACGCACCTGTCCTACATCGTGACGGACGGACGCGCCCGGGCCGTGTTTTCCGGCGGCAGCCTGCTCTTCGGCTCCGTCGGACGCACCGATCTCCTCGGGCCCGGAGACACCGCCGGGCTGACGCAGGACCAGTACTCGTCCGTCCACCGGCTGGCTGATGAAGCCGGCCCCGATGCTGCCCTGTACCCCACCCACGGGTTCGGCTCGTTCTGCTCGGTCGGGCCGGCCACCCGCGCGGAGACGTCAACCATTGCGCAGCAGCGCGAAGCCAACCATGCACTGGCGGACCCGGATCCCCAGCACTTCGCGGCCGAACTCATGGCCAACCTCTCCGCCTACCCTTCCTATTACGCCCACATGGCCCCCATCAACATGACCGGCCCCGAGCCGGCGGACCTGAGCGTGCCGAAGTCCCCCGGCGCCGGCGAACTGACGGAGCGGCTGGCCAGGGGCGAGTGGGTGGTGGATCTCCGCCACCGCGTCCTCTTCGCCAGCAACCACCTGCAGGGCACCGTCAGCTTCGAGTACGGCTCGGGGCGGAGCTTCAGCTCCTACCTCGGCTGGGTCCTGCCCTGGGGCGAGAAGCTGACGCTGGTCGGCGGCCGCGGGGATCTGGAAAGTGCCATCCGGGACCTTTCCCGCATCGGCATCGACCGCCCCGATGCCGCCGTGGGAACGGAGCCCGGCGAACTCGCGCCGGGGGCTCCCGTTGCCTCCTACCCGAGGGCCGGCTGGCCCGCCGTCGTCCATGAAAAGCCCGACGGCGACCCCGTCCTGGACGTCCGCCGCTCGGACGAGTTCGCCGCCTCCCACGTGGCCGGCGCCATTAATGTGCCGCTGCACGAACTGCTGGACCGCCTGGCGGAACTGCCCGGCGGGTGCATCTGGGTGCACTGCGCCACTGGCTACCGCGCAGGCGTCGCTGCCAGCCTGCTGCAGCGGGCCGGGCGCGACGTGGTGCAGATCGATGCCCGGTTCCGGGACGCCGCGGCCGCCGGGGTTCCCTTGCAGATGCAGCCGCTGCGGCGGCAATGACCGGCCTCACGGGAACCGGCCTATCGGGGACCGGCCTATCGGGGACCGGTGTTTCCGGTCCAGGTTGCAAAAGGAGAACAGCGATGGATGCTGAAGGCAAAGTGGTTGTGGGCGTGGACGGCTCGGACTCCTCGGTGGAGGCCCTCCGTCTGGCGGCCCGGCTGGCACCGGGCCTGGATGCCCGCGTCCATGCCGTGGCCTGCTGGCATTTCCCGGAGATGTATGCCGGGTACATCCCACCAGATTTCGACGCGTTCGAGACCTCGGCTGCCAAGATCCTTACTGAGTCCATCGAGGAGGCGTTCGGGCCGGACGTCCCGGACACCCTGACCAGCGAGCTGCTGCGCGGCCCGGCCCCGGCAACGCTGGTGGAGGCGTCGGCCGGTGCGGCGATGCTGGTGGTGGGGCGCCGTGGCCACGGCGGTTTCATGGGCCTGCACCTCGGCTCGGTGAGCACGGCCTGTGTCGGGCATGCCGAATGCCCGGTCCTGGTGGTGCACAGCAAGGATGACCACTCCCCCACCCACCACTTCCGCAGAGGCGCCGCGTCCAAAGACCCAGCCAGGGATGCGGCCAACGATACGGGCAGGGACGCAGCGAGGCGCTGACCCCTCCGCGTAACGCAACGCACCTGCAACCCCGTGCCGGTGTGCCATCGCCTATGCTCGGCAGAGCAGCCCAGAACTGGCTCAACGTCGAACCACGGGAGAGAACCTCATGACCAACTGGCGGATCCGGGACTTCCACTCCGCGGACCTTGACGGCATCCTGCACCTCTGGGAGTCGCTTAAGGCCACCAACGTCGAGCCGGTCTATGCGCTCTCCGAAGTGCTGGCGTCCTGCGAAAAGGACCATGCCGTGGTGGCCGTCCTTGGCGACCAGGTGGTGGGTGCCGCCGTCGGCCGCGCCGCCCACGACCAAGGCTGGGTCGTGTTCCTGGCCACGCTGCCTGAATTCCGCGGCCGGGGCATCGGCACCTCGCTGTTGGCCGCCGTCGAAAACCGGATGGCGCCGCACGGACTGAACAAGCTCTCCGCCCTCATGCCGGAGTCGGAAACGCGGGTGGAGGCTTTCCTGAGCCGCGGCTTCGTGCTGAAGAAAAACCTCCGGTACTTCGAGCGCACCATCCCCGTGCAGCGCCAGGAACTCGAACCCCTGGGCCTGCTCGGCGGCCGAATCCTCGCCCGGGACCTGTGGGAGAACGTGGCCGGCATGCGCCGGGAGAAGGAGCTCCTGGAGCGCCGCCTGGTCCTGCCGTTGGCCGAGGCCGATCTCGCGGACGAATTCGGCGTGGTGCCGCCGCGTGCCGTGGTGCTCTTTGGACCCCCCAGGCACCGGCAAGACCACCTTCGCCAAGGCCATCGCCTCCCGGCTGGAGTGGCCGTTCGTGGAGGTGTTTCCCTCCCGGCTTGCCTCCGATCCCAAGGGGTTGGCCGGCGCGCTGCGCGAGACGTTCCTGGAGATCGCCGAACTGGAGCACGCTGTCGTGTTCATCGACGAGGTGGAGGAAATTGCGTCCCAGCGGGCCGGGGACCCGCCGTCGCCGCTGCAGGGCGTCACTAACGAGCTGCTCAAGATCATCCCGGCGTTCCGCGAACAGCCCGGCCGTCTGCTCGTCTGCGCCACCAACTTCATCCGCGCGCTCGACACCGCCTTCCTGCGCCATGGCCGGTTCGACTACGTCATCCCCATCGGCCTTCCCGACCGGCAGGCGCGCGAAGCGATGTGGCAGCGCTTCATCCCCGCCGCCGTCGTGGACAATGTGGACGTGGAGCAGCTGGTGGACCGCACCGAAGGCTTCTCCCCCGCCGATATCGAGTTTGCCGCCCGCAGCGCCTCCCAGCGCGCCCTGGAAAAAGCAGTGTACGACGACGGGGGGCTGGCGTCCGGGGGCGGCGTGTCCGTCCGCGAGGCGGTCCGGAAGGGTCCCGCCACCCAGGACTACCTCGACGCCATCGCCGATACCCGCACCACCGTCAGCGAGGAAGTGCATCAGGAGTTCCTGGTGGACATCGACGCCCTGGGCCGCGTCTAGCCGCAGCGGCGTAGCCAACGCAACGCGGGGTCAGATACCGCCCATATCCGGGCCCGGATTGGGCGCTAGGTGACCCCGCGTTGCAGTCATCGCCGAGTCAAGGAGCAACGTGATCCTTTTCCTCACCATCGTCAGCGGCGTGGCCTGGACGGTTGTATATGTCGAGGCGATCCGGCTGGGCTTCCGGGAGCGCACCTACGCCATCCCCGCGGCGGCCCTTGCGCTGAACTTCGCGTGGGAGGCAATCTACGGCGCACGGTCCGTGGCCACGGGAATTTCGGCGCAGGGTGTCTTCAACATCGTGTGGGGACTGGCAGATGTGCTCATCGTGTACACCTTCCTCAGGTTTGGCCGGGCCGAGCTGCCGGCCTGGATCACGCGGCCGCTCTTCGCGGGCTGGGCCGTCCTGCTGGGCGTCTCATCGTTCGCCGTGCAGCTGCTGTTCGTGGCCGAGTTCGGCTGGGACGATGCCACCAAATACGCCGCGTTTCTGCAGAACCTGCTGATGTCCGGTTTGTTCATCGCGATGTTCGTCTCGCGCGGAAGCGGCCGGGGCCAGTCGCTCGTTATCGCCGTGGCCAAGTGGATCGGCACTCTTGCCCCCACCATTGTCTACGGCGGGTACGGAAACTCGCCGCTGATCTTGGGACTGGGTGGGCTGTGCAGCGTGTTTGATCTGGCCTACATTGCCCTGCTCTGGCGGGCGGGGGTGCGGGTCCAGCGCGGACCTGTTCTGCGGCCCTCATGACGTGCCCGCGCGCCGCCCGCTCTTGACGCGCTACGTTTGAGCCATGCCCTCTAATCCTCTCCGGCATGCCGTGGCGCGCATGGGCGGCCGTGACCCGCATCAGCCGCACCGGACAGCCACTCCACTGGAGCTCTTCTTCGACCTGACGTTCGTCATCGCCTTCGGGGTGGCCGGCAGCCAGTTTGCCCACGAGATCGCCGAGGCGCACTTCGGCGCCGGGCTGCTCGGTTTCTCCTTCGCGATGTTCGCCGTGATCTGGGCGTGGATCAACTTCACGTGGTTCGCAAGCGCCTATGACACTGACGACTGGGTGTTCCGGGCGGTCACGATGGTCCAACTGGTGGGCGTCCTGATCCTGGTGATGGGGATCGAGCCGATGTTCCGCTCCCTCGTGGAGGGGGAGCATGTGGACAACACCGTCATCGTGGGCGGTTACATCATCATGCGGCTGGCCCTGGTCTCCCAGTGGCTGCGGGCCGCACGGCAGGACCCGGCCCGGCGGAAGACATGCCTGCGCTACGCCGGGTACCTGGCAATGGTCCAGCTGGGGTGGATTGCCGTGCTCTTCATCCACGCGGACGTCGCCACGACATTCCTCATGATTGCCCCACTGTATGTCCTGGAGCTGGCCACTCCGTACGCCGCCGAGCGGAACGCCACCACACCCTGGCACGCCCACCACATCGCCGAACGCTACGGCCTGCTGGCCATCATTGCGCTCGGCGAATGCCTGATCGGCGCTGTCGAGACGCTCCGGGCCATCGTGGCCAGCCACGGCTGGTCGATGGACGCCGCACTTGTGGGGTTCGGCGGCACCGCATTGGCCTTCGGCATGTGGTGGATCTACTTCATCCTGCCCGCCGGCCGGGCCCTGCACCTGCAGCGGCACCGCTCATACTTCTTCGGCTACGGCCACATCCCCGTCTTCGCTGCGATTGCCGCCACGGGGGCGGGCCTGCACGTGGCCGCGTACTACATCGACCATGCCGCGCACATCAGCGCCGCGGTGGCGGTAGCCAGCATCGCCGTGCCCGTAGCGCTCTTCAAGGTCTCGCTCACGGCACTGTTCAGCGTCATGACGTGTGTCGACCGCACGCTCGTCGCCGTCACCGCCGGGGTGGTGGTTGTGCTCGCTGGAAGCGTGGCGCTGGCGGCGGCGGGCGTTACTGTTCCCGTCTGCCTGCTCGTCATCGTTGCCGCACTCGGTGCGTCGATCGTCATCGATGAACGCCGGAGCACAGACCTGCTCCATGCGGCGCTGGGGAAGCTGGAGCAGCCGGCCGGGACCGGCTGACACCTACAGCTGAGCCCCGGGCCACACCCACGGTTCCTGCGGCAAAGTAGTGGCCGAAAACCCTCGAAGGGCGGCCTCCAAAGAGCCACCGGGCAATCCCAGCGACTCGAGGATCGTGCGCCGGACTGCCTCTGCGGGAATTCCGACGGCGGCCAGGTCACCCAGGGTGACCGCGCCGTCGCGCTTGGCAAGCCGCGCGCCGTCGGCGTTCACCACCAGCGGCACGTGGACATATTCCGGAGGTGGCATATGCAGCAGCGATGCGAGATATGCCTGCCGCGGTGTAGAGGCCAGAAGGTCATCACCGCGGACCACCTGGTCGATGCCCTGTTCGGCATCGTCGACCACGACGGCCAGGTTGTATGCGGTCACACCGTCATTCCGGCGCAGGACGAAGTCGTCCACGACGCCGCTGAACGTCCCGTGCAGCACATCCTGGACCGTCCATTCGGCGGCGTTGGAACGCAGCCGGATGGCGGCGGGGCGGGTGGAGCGCTTGAACTCGAGTTCCGCCGTCGACAGCTTCCTGCAGGTTCCGGGATAGGCGCCCTGCGGGGCATGCGGCGCGGAGGGCGCCTCCTGGATTTCCCGGCGGGTGCAGAAGCATTCATACGTGAGGCCCGCCGCCGCCAGCTGCCCAATGGCGGCGGTGTACAGCGGCTCGCGGTCCGTCTGGCGCACCACCGCGCCGTCCCAGGTCACACCGACAGCGGCCAGGTCGCGCAGCTGCACGGCTTCAGCACCCGCGCGCGCCCGGTCAAGGTCCTCGACCCGCACCAGGAACCGGCGCCCGGTGGAACGCGCAAAGAGCCAGGCAAGGATTGCCGTCCGGAGGTTCCCCACGTGCAGTTCACCGGACGGGCTCGGGGCGAAGCGGCCGGCCTGGGTCATGCCCTCCACCCTATGTCGAAAACCACAAGAGCCCCTCAGCTACCGCACACTCCGGGCGTTGGCCGGGAATCGGTGGCTCAGGGGCTCTTGCCGTGCCTGTTCCTGACGGAAGGCCGTCATGGAAATCGAGGCACTTCTTGCGGAAAGACGAATGCGTGAACAAGTGTCAATCAGCGGCCGCCTCCTTGCGGGAAGCGTGGTCCAAGCGGCCGGGGGGTGTGCCGGGGAGCCTGTAGCCTGCCGGCTGGGGGTAACCGTCGCCTGCGTTGCCACTATCTGAGCAGAAGACCTACAGTAAGCGCAACGGGCGTGACCCTGACTGGCCAATCTGACCAGCCATGCACCCGAAACTGGACAGGGAGTGATCAGATTGCAGCAGCTCGACGCCACGGACCGGCGGATCCTGGCTGCCCTGGACGAGGATCCCCGGCTGCCCATCATGGTCCTCTCCCAGCGGCTGGGCCTGGCCCGAGGGACTGTGCAGTCGCGCCTGGAGCGGATGACGGCGTCGGGCGCGCTCCGGCCCAACAGCAGCCGCGTGCTGCCCGCGGCCCTGGGCCGAGGTGTTGCCGCTGCGGTCAGCGCCGAGCTGGACCAGAGCCATCTCAACGAGGCCATCGCCGCGCTGCGCGAAATCCCGGAGGTGTTGGAGTGCCACGCCCCCGCGGGCGATACCGACCTGCTGATCCGGGTGGTGGCCACCAGTCCCGATGACCTGTACCGGGTTTCCGAGGAGATCCGCCTGTGCCCGGGAATCGTGCGGACGTCCACCAGCATGTTCCTGCGCGAGGTGATTCCCTACCGGACCACAGGCCTTCTAGGGCACTGATTCTGGCCCTCCGGAACGCCTCTCCGATACTGCGCAAATCATTGGGGAAAACTGCGGATATCCCGGCGGCTGTCCTGCGGGGGCAACTGTAGCCTGATTTCGCATCTGCGGCAGCGCTGGGTAAGCAGCGGGTGCATTGTTCACTCAGGGTCTCCGCCGGGGGGTCGGTCTCAATAAGGAACTCAATGCGCTCTTTTTCCCGTTCAATCGCGTCGGTTACGGGCTTGCTGGTTCTCGCCGCTGGCCTCGTTTCACTTCCCGCCACCGCAATGGCAGCCACGGATCCTGCCGCGAACGGCACGTCACTACCGGTCGAGTCCGGCCAGGAGCAGGTCCACCACGGCTACGAATCCGCGCCAGGGATGCCGGCGGACGGACCGCCTGCAGGGCTGGCCCTCCAGACCGAGGCGGGTGGAACGGCGGCCGCGGCAATGACGGTCAAGCTCGTCGTGGCCACCCTCGTAGATAACAAGGCCGCGGTTCCCATGGCCCAGGCCGAAACAGCCGTGACGGCCTCCAGCAATTACTGGAAGGCAATGTCCGGCGGCCGCATCTCCATGACCGTGACCGAACGCGCAACGCTGGCCTCTAAGACGGCGAGGTCGACGGACTCCTACTACGACATGATCAACAAGATCACCACTGAGCTGAAGTGGACCTACGGCGCCAACAAGGCGCTCGTCATCTTCGTTCCCGGCGCCACGCTCTCCGGCGGCGCCCTCGGCGCCGGCTACAGCAGCACCGGCAACAGCGGACGGGTGCTCATGCCGCAAATCAGCGGCTTCACCAGCAGCGTGATCGCCCACGAGTTCGGCCATGTGCTGGGATCCATGCACGCCGACGCCCTGCAGTGCGGCAGCGGCGTTTCCGATGTGGGCACCACGAGCACCGGGCAGTTCTCCGACTCCTCCTGCTATATCCGGGAATACGGCGACAGCACCGACATCATGGGCCTGTCCAGCTACAACAAGCCGGTGATCAGCTCCCCGTTCTGGGACGCCAAGGGCTTGGGTACCGCCACCGACATCCGCGACCTCGGCGTGGCATCCGGCGTCAAGAGCTACACGCTGAAGCCCTGGGGCGACACGAAGCTGGCCTACCGCGCGGTGAAGTTCTCCGATCCGGTCAGCAAGGAGGTCTACTACCTGGAACTCAGGCAGCCTGCCGGCTACGACGCCTACCTGGCCAGCGGGCCCGCGGGCAACAGGGGCGTGAAGGTGGTCCAGCGGGGCGGCGCCACCCCCTCGTCCTCGCTGGTGCTGATGCCGTCCACCATTCCATTCAGCGGATCCTACGCCACCAACCACACCTGGCAGGCCGGCAGCACCTTCATCACGCACGCCGGAACCCGGGTCACCGTCAACGCCGTCACCGCCACCACGGCCACTGTCACCATCGACGCCGACCTCGCCCTGCACACCAAGCTCCAGTTCTCAGCCGGCGACCTCAACGGGGACGGCCGCCCGGACATGGTTTCCCGCGAAACCGACGGTTCACTCCTGCTGCTCCCCGGCCTCGGCGGAAACAAGCTTGGAAACGCCGTAAGGATTGGGACCGGCTGGAACATCTTCAACATGATCCTCGGCAACGGCGACTTCGACGGGGACGGGAAGACTGACGTCGTTGCCAGGACGTCCAACGGGGCACTGTGGCTGTACCCGGGCAACGGAACCGGCGGCTTCCTCGC
Source organism: Arthrobacter sp. 05T423 (assembly GCF_056396245.1). Classification (NCBI taxonomy): domain Bacteria; kingdom Bacillati; phylum Actinomycetota; class Actinomycetes; order Micrococcales; family Micrococcaceae; genus Arthrobacter; species Arthrobacter sp. 05T423. The sequence goes on along the minus strand of NZ_JBFTLC010000002.1, from coordinate 229,661 downwards.
CCGCAAGCAGATCGGTGCCGGCTGGGAGGGCTTCAAGCGGATCATCGCCCCCGGTGACTTCAACGGCGACACGCGGGCGGACCTGCTGGCCATGCGCGCCGACGGGTCGCTGTGGCTCTACCCCGGAAACGGAACGGGCGGCTTCCTGGCAGCCAAACAGGCCGGCTCCGGCTGGCAGGGTTTCACCACCATCACGGCGGCCGCAGGGCTCGCCACGGGCCCCGGCCTGCTCGCCCGCTCCAGCACCGGGACCGTCTACCTGTACCCGGGCAACGGAACCGGGGGCTTCCTGGCACGCACCACCCTGGCCACCGGATGGGCCAGCACGGAGCTGATCGCCGGCCAGGACTTCACGTCTGACGGACTCACCGACATCCTGTCGGCCAGCACCAGCGGCGCGATCACCGCGTACGCGGGCAACGGCAGCGGCGGTTTCGCGACCAAGCTGAAGATCGGCACCGGCTGGGCCGGCTTCAGCCAGGTCTGGGAAGCCGGCGATTACGACGGCGACGGCAAGCCGGACATCCTGGCCCGCACAGCCCAGGGCATCCTGCGGCTCTACTCCGGCAATGGCTCAGGCGGGTTCCGCACGTCACGGCAGATCGGCACCGGCTGGCAGTCGTTCGACCAGGTGGTGTCTGCCGGAAACTTCAACGGTGCCGGCGGCCCCGACCTCCTGGCCCGGAAAGCGGACGGCTCCCTCTGGCTCTACCCCACCAACGGGACGGGTCTCTTCCTGACACCGACGAAGATCGGCACCGGCTGGCAGGCCTTCTCACGGATCATTGCTCCCGGCGACTTCTCCGGCGACGGCAAGACGGACATCATCGCCCAGGATCCTGACGGCAAGCTGTGGCTCTACCCCGGCAACGGAACGGGCGCTTTCCTGGCCCGGAAGCAGATCGGTTCCGGCTGGGCAGGGTTCAACCAGGTCGTCGCCGGCAACGACTTCAACGGTGACGGAAAGGCAGACCTGATGGCACGCGCCACGGACGGCACGCTCTGGCTCTACCCCGGCAGCGGGTCCTCCGGATTCCTCGCCCGCACGCAGCTCGGCACCGGCTGGGACGCCTTCACCACCTTCGCCAGCGTGGGCCGCTTCGCCGGAACGGGCAACCCGAACGTCGTTTCCGTGTCCGCCGACGGGGAGCTCTGGCTCCATACCGGCACCGGAAAGGGCACCTTCCAGAACGTCGTGCTGAACCCCCGCTGAGCACGGGAGACAGTCCAGCACCAGCGCTGTGGGTTTCGGGAGCGTACGACGCCGGGTGATGGGCTGGTCAGACGGGCGGACCTGCGTTGGACTTCAGGTTCTTCATTACCAGGGTTGAAGTCAGCCGTTCCACCCCCGGCAGGACCGTCAGCTCGCTGTCGTAGAAGCGCTGGTAGGAGGGCAGGTCCGCCGCGATCACCTTCAGCAGGTAATCCGGGGAGCCGAACAGCCGCTGCGCCTCCACGATGTTCGGATTTTCCGCCACCAGGTTCTCGAAGATCTCCATGGTGGGGCGGTCCACCTGCCGGAGGGTCACGAACACAATCGCCTCAAAGCCGAGCCCGACGGCGGCCGGGTCGATGTCCGCCTTGTAGCCGCGGATCACGCCGGACTGTTCGAGGTCGCGGAGCCGCCGGTGGCAGGGGGCCACGGTCAGGCCCACCTTGGCGGCGAGGGCCGTGGCGGTCATCCTGCCATCCTCTTTGAGGTGGCGCAATATATTTCTGTCAATATGGTCGATCACGCAAAAATGATACCCTGCAGGCCGCGACCGTGGCGAAATTGGAGAGCACTTGTGGCCCCTTTTTGCCTAGGCTTTTCGTACAGCCAAAATATGCAGGAGCCCGCCATGAATCCCCAGCTTTTCCTCGCCTTTATCGTCGTTGCGGCCGCCCTCGCCTGCACCCCGGGAGTGGACTGGGCCTACTCGATCACCGCGGGGCTCGGCCGCCGCAGCTTCGTGCCCGCCGTCGCGGGGCTGTGCAGCGGCTACGTGCTGCATACCCTCCTCATGGTGGCCGGCCTCGCCGCCGTCCTGGCGAGCATGCCGGGCTTGCTTGGCTGGATCACGGTGGCCGGCGCCGTCTACCTGCTGTGGCTTGGAACGGTCACCATCAGGTCGTGGCGCGGTGCCAGCTTCACCGCAGGGGCCGCCGTCGGAAATCCGGGGCAGAACCAGCTCCGGTCCTTCCTTCAGGGCATGGGGACCAGCGGCATCAATCCCAAGGGGCTGCTGTTCTTCCTGGCCCTGGTGCCGCAGTTCGTCAGCGCCGACGCGCCGTTGCCCGTGCCGGTGCAGTCCGGGCTGCTGGGCCTGACTTTCGTGCTGCTCGCGGCCCTCGTGTACACCTGCGTTGCCCTCCTGTCGCGGAAACTGCTGCAGTCCCGGCCGAACGCGGCCCGCAGGGTCACCCTGACCAGCGGCATCATCATGGTGCTCCTGGGCGCCGCGCTGCTCTCGGAACAGCTCCTTCCGGCCCTGAGCCGGTTGGTATAGGGGCCGGTTCGCCTAGGGCCCATTCGCATAGGAGCAGGCCGAGCAAAGGGCTCAGACCTTCCGCTCCATGAACCATTCGGTGAAGCCGGACGCCCGCCCGTCGGCATCGAGCCGGACCACCCACAGGTTCTCGTAGCTCGGACGGTCATCGAGGTACGTGGTGCGGCCCTGCACGAACGCGAGGTCGCCGTCGGACCCCAGCAGGGACCACTCGAACCTCCAGTCCCCTGGCCGGTCCGCCGAGCCGATCCAGCGCTCCACGATCTGCGCCCGGCCGCGCCACGCGTCCGGGTCATAGGGCCGCGTGGCGTACACGGCTTCCTCCGTGAAGAGGGCTCCGATGTCCGCGGGGTCGTTCGTGGTCCACGCCTCGATGTACTTTTCCATCCACTGCCTGAGGGCGTCACTCATGATGCGGCCGCTTCCAGGCGGTTGGGCCCGGCGTGGCGTGCCCCGCGGGAAGCCGCCCCCGGCTGATGGGCGAGTCGGGGTTGCCCTCGATCTGAACGACCTTCTCGTCCTTGACGTAGACGTTCTGGCCGCACCCGACCGCGCAGAACGGGCACACCGAGTGCACCACCCGGTCCGCAGTAGCAATTCGTGCCGTGAGGTTTTCCGTGGCCCGGGACTTCGCCGCATGATTCCTTCCCGTGGGATCGTGCTCGAGCAGTTGACGCAGAACCGGCCATTCCAACGGATTCACCATGAGCTACCCCTTGAGGTCATCGAGCCGCGGGTCCTGTGACTCAAGTCACGGGAGCATGTGCGCCATGCTAACAAGCTCCCGGTACTTGCGCATTCAGCCAGCACCCAGAAAGACCAGTCCCAAGACGGTCCACCAACTCAGTCGCCGCCGAACTGCTTCCACTTCTGCTCCCACGCCCGGCGCGCCTCGATGTCCTTGCGGATCACCTCGAACGTTTCGAGCTCCGCCTGCTTGCCGCGCTGCCAGTCCCGAGGGTTCAGGGACTTCCGCCCGTTGTCCAGCAATATCAGGGCGCGGTCGGTCAGCGCATCGTTGCGCAGGGACATGCTGGTCTTCTGCCGCCGCAGGACTTCCTTCAGTGCCTGCTGGGCCTGGCCGGAGGCTCCGAGCCGGCGGAGGGAACGCGCGCGCACCAGCAGGAGCGCCGCGGAGAGGTCGTCGGCGTTCAGCAGGCCTTCCGTCCAGACCACCACCTCCTCGTCCCGGCCCAGGGCGGCGGCGAGGGCGCACCTGGCCAGCGCCGTGGGCAACGACGGCGGCAGCCTGGCCAGGGTTTCAAATGCCGCCTCGGTCCGTCCCGTTTCCCGGAGGGAATGCGAGAGCGCAAGGAAAACCGACTCCTCGCTGAACAGCACCGGCACCACGACCCGTTCGGCGACCTCCACCCGGGTGACCACGCGCGTGAGGTAACTGGCGGCAAACTGGTTGGCCTCGTCGTCGTTCCTCATGGACAGCCCGCGCTGCAGGAGCTCCGCGGCCCGCAGGTAGCCGCCCTGCTTGTAGGCGAGGAGGCCGGCCATCACGCAGCAGAGTCCGGCCCAGCCTGGGTAAGCACGGCCGGCGGCGATGAGCCGGTTGGGGTCGGTACTGGAGAAGATGGCGTCATAGACGGTTCTGGCAGCTTTTCCCGGCAGTAGCTTGAGCCGGGGGACGTTGCCGTCCACGCTGATCCGGGAGTCGCCGCCGCGTAGCATGCCGTGGATGAGCCCGCCCATGCCCTCGGCGATTTCGCGGACCGGGGTGCGGACTGTGCCGCCGCCGAAGGGCGTGAGGTCGCGCGTGTCGCGGTAGATCGGTCCTGGAAAATCCCCCGCGCTCATTCCTCCATGCTAATAGCGGTCCGGAGCTAGGCCGAAGCGGCACCCACCCAGACGCCCACCACCCAGGTGCTTGCCGCGAGGCAGGCCAGGCCGAACTCCGCGAGCATTCCCATCCCGGTGGCCTTCAGGGCGGCCCAGCTGGAGGTGAGGGCTGCCCGGAAGTTGCGCGTGCGCTGGACTTCGCTGAGCAGCAGCCCGGCGGCAAAGCCCACGAACAGGCCCACCACGGGGATGACGAACATCCCGGCGATGCCCAGCACAACCCCGACGGCGACACTCCGGTTGGGGATCCGGTGCTCCTTGAGTTTGCGGCCGGCAAGAACGGCGCTGGCTGCCATGCCTGCCAGCACAAACACCATGCCCACGGCGAAAACCACCCAGCCCGTCACGCCCTCACCGCCCCAGATTGCCCACGACAGCAGGCTTAGGCCGATCAGGAGACTGCCCGGCAGCACCGGGATTACGGTACCGGCAACGCCAACCAGGATGGCCAAGCCGCACAGAATGGTCACGAGGGTCTGGGCGTTCATGACCCCAGTCTAGGGCGGGGCAGTCCGGGGCTTGCTCTGCACTCCGCCGGGCACGGACATTGCCGGGAACGACGACGGCGGCGCCTCCCCAGCACGGGAGGCACCGCCGTCGGGCCTTCAGTAAGCCCTAGTTGGCTTCGGCCTCCGCCGCCGCGGCAACCGCGGCCGTGACGGCGGGAGCTACGCGCGGGTCCAGCGGGCTGGGCACGATGTAGGACGCGGACAGCTTGTCGTCGGCCAGTTCGGCAATGGCGCGCGCCGCGGCAACCTTCATGGCCGGGGTGATGCGGCGTGCACCGGCGTCGAGCGCGCCGCGGAAGATGCCGGGGAACGCCAGGACGTTGTTGATCTGGTTGGGGAAGTCGCTGCGGCCGGTGGCCACCACCGCGGCGTACTTGGACGCGACCTCGGGCAGGACTTCGGGGTCCGGGTTGGACAGCGCGAACACGATGGAGCTGTGGTTCATCAGCTTCAGGTGTTCCTCAGCCAGCTTGGAGGAGGACACGCCGACGAAGACGTCAGCGCCCAGCAGGGCTTCCCCTGGACCGCCTGAGATGCCGCGCGGGTTGCTGCGCTCCGCCATCTGCGCCTTCTTGCTGGCGGGGTCTGCGGCGATGTCGGCACGCTCGGAGTTGATCACGCCGCGGGAATCCAGCAACACCACGTCCTCGATGCCCGCGGTGAGCAGGATTTCGGCGATGGCGATGCCCGCGGCGCCGGCACCGGAAATCACCACGCGGAGTTCTTCGAGTCCACGGCCGGTGACCTTGGCGGCACCGGTCAAAGCAGCGAGGACCACGACGGCGGTGCCGTGCTGGTCATCGTGCATGACGGGGCAGTCCAGGGCTTCGATGAGCTTTTCTTCCAGCTCGAAGCAGCGCGGAGCGGCGACGTCCTCGAGGTTGACGGCGCCGAAGCTGGGGCGCAGGCGGACGAGGGTTTCCACGATCTCGTCCACGTCGGTGGTGTTGAGGACCAAGGGGATGGAGTCCAGCTCGCCGAAGGCCTTGAAGAGGGCAGACTTGCCTTCCATGACGGGCAGTGAGGCGCTGGCGCCGATGTTTCCCAGGCCGAGGACGGCCGTGCCGTCGCTGACGACGGCCACGAGGCGCTGGGCCCAGGTGTGGCTCTTGGCGAGTTCCGGATCGGCGTGGATGGCGCGGCTGACTTGGGCAACGCCGGGCGTGTAGGCGATGGAGAGGTCGCGCTTGTTGCTGAGGGGGACGGTGCTGGCGATGGAAAGCTTGCCGCCCTCGTGGGCAGCGAATATTTCCTGGTCGGTCAGCGCGGTGGCTGCGCTGGTGTCGTTCGGAGCGATAGTTTCAGTGGACACGTCGTTGTCTCCTGTGGCTAGCCGTGGGCGCACGGCACAGTATGGCTCAAGCGTTCGAGGCTCAAGATGGTCAGATACGCGCTTCCGCTGACGGCCCAAGGGTGGCGGGTCCCGTCAGAAAGCCCGTGGAGCTGGTGGGTGCTGGCCACTCCGCTATTGCCATGTTAGACAGGACAAAGGCCCACGTCTTGCCGTTTAAGGCACCTAGGACCGAAAAAAACGCATTTAAAGCTGACTTGTGGCTTATTTCACCGATTTGGGGCCGAAAACAGACCTACTGGTCTAGACCGGTTACGCACTATTCCGCGCCTGACGGGCGGCCGGCATCATCAGGGTGCACGCCTTCTTCAAATCTTCCTCCGCCTCGAACAGTGAAAGCCTGCGGCTGCGTACGGACTGGACTAGACCGGTGACCGTCAACAGCAGAACGCGGGCGATGGCGGCGTCGCCGCAGACGGAGGCGACGGCGCGTTCCGCCAGGGAGTCGATGTCCCGCAGCAGGCCGGTGGTGTCACGGTCCTTGAGGTAGACGCCCTGGCTGAGGCACTGTTCCACAGCCGGCTGCATGACGCGCATGTGGAAGATTTCCATCGCCACGCCGGAGAGCGCGTGGATGCGGACTGCGCCCGGCCCGGTTCCCGTCTTGAGCTCGCCGAGCTGGTGCCGGTAGAGCGCCAGCATCAGGTGCGTGGCGGAGGGAAAGTAGCGGTACAGGGTGCCCAGGGGGACGTTGGCCTGGGCGGCAACCTCGGAGAGGGTTACGGACTTAAGGCCCTTCCGCGCGAAGCCAGCAGCCACCTCGAGAATCCGGTGATAGCGGCGCTGCTGTCGGGGAAGGGTAGGCGGGGCGGCCATGGGCGGAAGATCAGGCATAGATTCAAGCATCATCAGTCCGGAGGTTGAGATTCCTGGGCAGTCAGGGAGAGCCCCATTCCCGGTCCTGCCGCGATTCGCACTCCACTATACGGCACGGAGCCTCCGGGTTCCCTGGGAGCCGAAGGTGCCAACCGTGTTCTAAGCGGCCCGGTTCAAGATGCCGCAGAACAGGCACCCGGCCAATATGCAGCTAGTCGACGCCCTTGATCTTCACCACGAACACGGCGCCAAGCAGGCCGATCACGGCGGCGGCTACGTAAAGGGACACGTAGCCGCCCCAGAGGGTGACGAACGGCCACGCAAGAGCGGGGGCGAGGACCTGCGGCAGGGAGTTGGCGATGTTGATGACGCCAAGGTCCTTGCCCCTGTCGGCAGCGCTGGGGAGCACCTGCGTAATCAGTGCGAAGTCGACGGCGAGGTAGGCGCCGAAGCCGATCCCAAGAACGCTCGCACCCACGATGCCACCCACCCACGTGGGGGCGAAGGCCAGAATCAGTGATGCCACGGCAATGATCACCGACGATGCGATCACCAGCGGCTTGCGCTTGCCCATCCTGTCACTCAGTCTGCCGCCAACCACGCTGGTGATGATCACGAACACGGCGTAGAGCCCGGTCAGCACCAGCACGCCGAAAGCGGGTTCGAGCCCCGTGGTTTCCTTCAGGTGGACGGCGTCCGCCAGGAAGAACAGCAGGTACAGGGTGACCATGTGGTTGCCGATGTTGACCAGCAGCCGCGTAATCCAGGCCCAGGCGAAATCGGGGTGGCGCAGGGGCCTGATGAACCCGAGCAGGAAGCCGGCCCAGTTCATCGACCGGGCAGACGCCGCCTGGAGCGGCGCGTCATCGCTCCTGACCAGGTACATCACGACGCCCGCCACAAGGGCCGCGGCACAAATGATGTAACCCAGCATGAAGTTTCCGCTGACGACGGCGGCAATCACCGCGCCGACGAGAATTCCGGCCGTCTGTCCCATCGCTGCCAGCCCGCCGATGGTCGCGCGTTGCGGAACGGGGACCCTGTCGGGAACGGCAGCGGTGATTGCGGCGTAGGCGCCGTTGCAGCCGGCCTGAACCAGGCACCAGAGCACCGTCATCACTGCCACATTCGGGGCGCCGGCCAGCCCCGCCAGGGCGGCCGCGCCGAGGACAGCACCGGCCAGGACCCACGGCACGCGCCGGCCGAACCGGGATGCGGTGCGGTCGCTGAAGGCGCCGAAGAGCGGATTGGCCACCAGCGACACCGCGGCGCCGGCGCCGGTCACGAGGGCGAGGATGGCTTCCTTCTGCCCGGGGTCGAAATGTGCCGCCTGCTGTGCGAGGAGCACCTGGATGGGACCGAAAAACGCCGCATTGATGCCGAGGTTGACCAGCACCACGCCCGTGATCCAGAGTGGCCTGACCCGCTGCGTCGGTTCAGCGAGCGCGGCGGACTGCCGGGTGCCCACCAGGCCGGGATCGGGTACCGCACCGGGTATGTCGGACAGGCTCATTGCGGTCTCCCCCTGGAACATCGTGATGATGGAATCAGACTATCGTGGGAGCCACCAGCAACGCGGGGTCACTTACGGCCCAATTTGGGCATCCCATCGGGCGCTAAGTGACCCCGCGTTGCTCTAGACCGAGGCCAAGAAACCGTCCGAGGAGAACCAATGACCGCTTCGCCCGCCAGCCACTCCGCCGCAGCCCCCGTCAGCAATGCCGCCGTCAATGGCGCCACCGTCAACACCGCCGACCTCTACGATGAGCGCGGCGACGAACTGGACTCCATCTCCCTGCAGTTCCAGTCCCTGGGCGGACGAACGCATTTCAGCGGCCCCGTCCGGACGGTGCGCTGCTTGGAGGACAATGCCCTGGTCAAGTCCGTCCTCGCCACACCCGGCAACGGCGCCGTGCTCGTCGTTGACGGGGGCGGTTCCCTGCGGACCGCGCTGATGGGGGACCTGATCGCGGCGAGCGCCGTGGCAAACGGCTGGGCCGGCGTCGTCATTAACGGCGCCATCCGCGACCGCGAAGCGATCGCGGAACTGCCCCTGGGCGTCAAGGCCCTCGGCAGCAACCCGCGCAAGAGCGCCAAGGCCGGGGCGGGAGAGACTGATGTGGACCTGCTGATCGACGGCGTGACCATCCGCACCGGCGCCGCCATCTGGTGCGACCCGGACGGCATCCTCGTCGAGCGTTGAGGAACACGTTGCTCCGGGGAACAAAGCAGCAAGTAACATAGTTACTGAAAGCAACTATCAAATGCGATCCCCCGTTCTCTTGACCCTGGAGCAGCCATGTCCAAAACCACCGCCGGACCCGCGCCCGGAGAGGCCCTGACGCAGCGGCAGACCATCACCGTCATGGTGGGGCTGATGCTCGGCATGTTCCTTTCCTCGCTGGACCAGACGATTGTGTCCACCTCCATCTACACCATCGCCAACGACCTGGACGGGCTCTCCCTCCAGGCGTGGGCCACCACCGCGTACCTCATCACGTCCACGGTCACCACGCCGCTGTACGGCAAGCTCAGCGACATCTTCGGCCGCCGCCCGCTGTACCTCGCGGCAATCATCATCTTCCTGGCCGGCTCGCTGTATGCCGGATCGGTGCATTCGATGACCGAACTCGCCATCGCCCGCGGCATCCAGGGCATGGGCGCCGGCGGCCTGCTGGCCCTGGCGCTGACCATCATCGGCGACATCGTCGCGCTCAAAGACCGGGCAAAGTTCCAAGGCTATTTCATGTCCGTGTTCGGCATCTCCTCGGTCCTCGGGCCGGTGGTGGGCGGCGCCTTCGCCGGTTCCGAAAGCATCCTGGGCTTCGACGGCTGGCGCTGGGTCTTCTTCATCAACCTGCCCATCGGCCTGGCCGCGCTGGCCGTGGTATTCCTCTACCTCCACCTGCCCGCCAAGCACGTCAAACAGCGGATCGACTACTGGGGCGCCGCCGCCATCACGCTGGCGATCGTGCCGCTGCTGCTCGTCGCCGAACAGGGCCGCAGCTGGGGCTGGACCTCGGCCAACTCCTTTGTCTGCTACGGCCTGGGCGTCCTGGGCATCATTGTGTTCCTGCTGGCCGAGCGCCGCGCCGGGGACTACGCGCTCATTCCGCTCCGCCTCTTCCGGAACATCACCTTCGGGCTGTCCTCGTTGCTGAACTTCATCATCGGTATCGGCATGTTCGGCGCGATCGCCATGCTCCCGATGTACCTGCAGCTGGTCAAGGGCCTCACCCCCACCGAGGCCGGCCTGATGATGATCACCTTCACGATCGGCATCCTGACCGGCTCCATCACCGCCGGACGGACCATCTCGTCGTCGGGCACCTACCGGATCTTCCCGATCCTGGGCACCGCCATCCTGACCACCGCCGCCATTGTCTTGGGGCTCTCGCTTGGCGCTGACACCGAACTCTGGGTTCCCGGACTGATCGCGGTCTTCTTCGGCCTGGGCCTGGGCTTCTGCATGCAGCCGCTCACCCTCGCGATGCAGGTCTCGGTGCCCTCGAAAGACATGGGCGTGGGAACCTCCACCGCCGCATTCTTCCGTTCAATGGGCGGCGCCGTCGGCACGGCGGTGTTCATCTCCATGCTGTTCAGCCTGGCCGCCGACAAGATCGCCAACGGCATGAAGGACGCCACGCAGAACGCCGACTACCTGAAGGTCCTGAAGGACCCGGCCGTCGCCGCCGATCCCGCCAACGCCAAGCTCTACGACTTCTTCAAGAACGGCGCCAGCAACGACTCCCTCAACGACACCAGCTGGCTGCACTCCGCAAACCCCGTGCTCACCCGGCCCATCACGGAGGGCTTTGCCCAGTCGATCGACACCGTCATGCTTACCGCCGCCGTCCTCACCGGCATCGCTTTCCTCATCAGTTTCGCGCTGCCGAAGAAGAAACTGACCGACCCCAAGGCAGTCATGAAGGAGCCCGCGGCCGCCCACTAGGCAGCGCTTGCGGTACTTCCCCCTGCGTTACGGCAGGCACCCCCGGGTGTCTGCCGTTTTCTTTCCCGGAAGTCCGCCGCCTGCGGCACCAAAAGGGACGACGACGGCGGCACGGCCCGCCGTCGTCGTCCCCCGTCCCGAAGTGGATCAGCGCGCGGTGACGTGGCACACTGTTAGGCGCGTGTGCGCCGGCCGAGAGGGCCGGTTTCCGCAGCCGACGACGTTTGCACCGCATCCACCCACCCCCGAACCAAGGGAGAACCATGTCCACCGACGAGCAAACAACCACCAGGATCCCCAGGCGGGTGATCTGGCTGGCTCTCGCCGGCGCCGTGGGCGGCTTCCTGTTCGGCTTCGACTCCTCCGTGGTCAACGGCGCCGTGGATGCCATGAAGGCCGAATTCGCGCTCGGTGAGGCTGTCACCGGTTTTGCCGTGGCCGTCGCGCTGCTGGGCTGCGCCGCCGGCGCCTACATGGCCGGCAAGGTGGCGGACCGCTACGGCCGCATCCCCGCGATGAAGCTAGGGGCGCTGCTGTTCCTCATCAGCGCGATCGGTACAGGATTCTGCTTCAGCATCTGGGACCTCATTTTCTGGCGCCTGGTGGGCGGGCTCGGCATCGGTCTGGCCTCGGTGATCGCCCCCGCGTACATCTCCGAAATCTCTCCCCGGCACGTCCGCGGCCGGCTCGCGTCGCTGCAGCAGCTGGCCATCACCACGGGCATCTTCGCCGCACTGCTGTCCGACGCCCTGTTCGCCACGTCCGCCGGCGGAGCGCACCAGGCGTTCTGGCTGGGCATCGAGGCTTGGCGCTGGATGTTCCTGGCCGCCGCTGTTCCGGCCGTGCTCTACGGCGTCATCGCGTTCACGCTGCCTGAGTCCCCGCGCTTCCTGGTGGTGCAGGGCAAAGAGGACCTGGCCCGCAAGGTTTTCGACTCCATCGCCCCGGACGAGGACACCGACCGCCACCTGCGTGAAATCCGCGAGGCCATCGAGGAGGACCAGCTCGCGGGCCGGAAGGGCTCCCTCCGCGGCAAGGCGTTCGGGCTGCAGGCCGTGGTCTGGATCGGCATCATCCTGTCCGTCCTGCAGCAGTTCGTAGGCATCAACGTGATCTTCTACTACTCCACCACGCTCTGGGAGGCCGTGGGTTTCCAGGAGAAGGACTCGCTGACCATTTCGGTGGCCACGTCCATCACCAACATCCTGGTCACGCTCGTGGCCATCGCCCTCGTGGACAGGATCGGCCGCCGCCCCATCCTGCTGGCCGGTTCCATCGGCATGGCCGTTTCCCTCGGCGCCATGGCCCTGGCCTTCGCCTCGGCAACGGGCACCGGCTCCGACATCACGCTCCCCGGCGCCTGGGGCCCTGTTGCCCTCGTGGCCGCGAACGTCTTCGTGATCAGCTTCGGCGCGTCCTGGGGACCTCTGGTCTGGGTCCTGCTGGGCGAAATCTTTCCGGCCCGGATCCGCGCCCGCGCCCTGGGCCTGGCCGCCGCCGCCCAGTGGATCGCCAACTTTGCCATCACGCTGAGCTTCCCCGTGATGGCCGCAGTCTCGCTGCCGCTGACGTACGCCATATACGCACTCTTCGCGGCAGCCTCGTTCTTCTTCGTTATGTACAAGGTGCCGGAGACGAACGGCATGTCGCTGGAACAGGCGGAGACCCTGTTTGTTCCGAAGGGGTCCGTCAAGGTCTGACCGGCTCTTGGCTCCTCCGGCATGAAACGGAAGACGCCCACGTTCCCTGCGGACTCTGTCCCGGGAACGTGAGCGTCTTTTGTTTTGTGGGCGGCCGGTCAGACCACGTGCGGTTCGTGGGCCGCGAGGTAACGCCGCCCGCCGGCCACCACTGCCATGGCGACAATCATCGCCACCGCTCCGGCGAAGAACGGAACCTGCGGCCCGAAGTGCTCACCCAGCTGCGCCGCGGCAAAGGGCGCCAGGGCGCCTCCCATCCAGCGGACGAAGTTGTACCCGGCTGAGGCGACGGGGCGCGGCGAGTCCGAGACGCCCATGGCCAGCTCGGTGTAGATGGTGTTGTTGATGCCCAGCAGCGCTCCCGAGACCACCACGAGCGTAACGACGGCGGGCACCGAATGGCCTGCGGCCAGCCCCAGGCCTGCCATATCCAGCATCAGCAGGAACAACGTGCCGAGGAGCACTTTCGTGGCACCGAAGCGGTTCTGCAGCGCCGGGGCCACGAAGACCGAGAAGACGGCGACGGCGACGCCCCAGCCAAAGAACACCCCGCCAATGCCGTACGCGTCCATGCCCAGGATGAACGGGGTGAAGGCGAGCACGGTGAAAAAGCCGTAGTTGTAGAACAGTCCGCTGGCCGCCGTCGTCCGCAGCCCTTTGTTGCCCAGGGCCCGCAGCGGATCGGCCAGGCTCACCTTCCGGGCCGGCAGCGGGGTTTTCGGAAGCAGCGCGGTGAGCGCGATGAAGGCGGCGGCCATGAGCGCGGCCGTGCCGAAGAACGGGGCGCGCCACTGCCAGCCGCCGAGGAGTGCGCCAAGGAGGGGGCCCAACGAGATGCCCAGGCCAAGGGCGGCCTCATAGAGAATGATCGCTGTGCCGGCACCGCCGCTGGCCACCCCCACAATGACGGCGAGCGCTGTGGCCACGAAAAGTGCGTTACCGAGTCCCCATCCGGCCCGGAATCCGACCAGTTCGCCGACGCTTCCGGACAGACCCGAGAGCGAGGAGAACACCACGATCACGGCCAGTCCGGCCAGCAGGGTGCGCTTGCCGCCGATCCGCGACGAGATGAAGCCGGTGAGGAGCATGGCCACGGCCGTGATCAGGAAATAGCTGGTGAACAGCAGTGAGACCTGGCTGGGGCTGGCGTCCAGGTTCTTGGCGATGGCCGGCAGGATGGGGTCCACCAGGCCGATGCCCATGAAGGCGAACACGGCTGCTAGCGCCGTGGCCCAGACCGCCTTCGGTTGCTTGAGGAATGAGGCCTTCTCTGCCTCGAGGGTGGATTGTGGTGCCGGCAGGGTATCTGCGAGCTGGCCGTCCATGGAGGGATCTCCTAAGTGTCGCTGGATCAGTTTTGGGTGGCTTGTCAGTTTTTCTCGTCAGTTTTGAAGAGTGCTGTTGATCTTTTCGATGACGGGGAGGGCGGCCGCGAGGGCACGCCTGTCATCGTCGGTGAGGGATTCGAGAATGCCGGCCATGACGGCGTTCCGCCGCTGGTTGGCGGATTCGACGGCGTCGCGGCCTTCCGCGGTCAGCACAACGCGGACCGCGCGGGAGTCGTCCGGATCCGCTTCCCGGCGGGCCAGTCCGGCCCGCTCGAGCTTGATGATCTGTTCGGTGGCGCTGGGCACCCTGACGCCCAGGTTCCGGGCGATCTCACCCACCCGGACGCCGTCGTCGAGCAGCATTTTGAGTGTGCTCAGCTGGGCGGCGCTCAGGTCACCGTCCGCGTCGAGGCGGCGGACCAGGTACACGCTGTGCCGCAGGGCCTCGCGGAAGTCCTGCGCAAGCTCCTGCAGCGCCGGGCCATTCTTTGTGTTCATACTTAGGTATCCTAATAGTTAGGTAGCCTAAATACAAGGGCGAAGTTGAACTGAAGATCACGACGGCGGGCAGGGAACCGTCGATTGCAGGGCGGCCCGCACCGATCAGTAATGCCACCCAGGGATGCGTCCTAGTTCGCCTGACGGGTCACGATCGCCTCGGCGTGCTCGGCCACCCAGGCCACCAGCGGCAGCAGCAGGGCGGCCAGTTCGTGCCCGCGGCCAGTCAGGCTGTAGTCCACCCGGGGAGGAATGACCGGTTGGGCGTCGCGGCGGACGAACCCGTCGGCTTCGAGGGTCTTCAGTGTTTGGGCGAGCATCTTCTCGCTGATGCCTTCGGCACGGCGGCGGAGTTCGCTCCAGCGCTGGGGCCCCTCTGACAAAGCCACCAGGAGCAGCACGCCCCACTTGCTGGTGACATGGTCCAGAACGGTCCGGCTGGGGCATCCTGCGGGAAAGATCCCGCCGGCGAAGGGGATCGCGGGGGCCTTGACCGGGGTACTTACCTTCATATCAGTACCTTACCTCAAAGTGCGTACTCTCTTTTGGGAAGCAACCGGGAAGGGTCGGTGTTGGCACCCCTGACAGTCACCTCAGAAAGGACCATCATGACCATCGTTATTACCGGGGCTACCGGCCAGCTCGGCCGCCTTGTTGTCGAAGCACTGCTCAAAGGCGGCCTGCCCGCGGAGCAGATTGTGGCCGCAGGCCGTACCGTGGACAAGATCGCTGACCTCGGCCAGCGCGGCGTCCAGGTCCGCCCCATCGACTACAGCCAGCCCGAGTCGCTGCGGAAGGCGTTCGCCGGTGCGGACAAGGTGCTGCTGATTTCCGGCAGCGAAGTGGGCCAGCGTGTCGAGCAGCACCGGAACGCGATCGAAGCGGCCAAGGAGGCCGGCGTCGGCCTGATCGGTTACACCAGCGTTGCCAATGCGGACACCACCGCCATGAAGCTGGCCGACGAGCACATCGCCACTGAAGCAATCCTGCGGGGCTCCGGCGTGCCTTTCGTCCTGCTCCGCAACGGCTGGTACCTGGAGAACTACACCGGCCAGCTCCCGGTTCAGGTCCGGCATGGCGCCGTGCTCGGCAGCGCCGGCGACGGCCGGGTGAGCGCCGCCGCCCGGGCTGACTACGCCGCGGCGGCCGCGGCTGTGTTGCTCCGCGCTGACCAGGCCGGCAAGGTCTACGAGCTGGGCGGCGACGACGCTTTCACCCTCAGTGAACTGGCGGGTGAAGTCAGCGCAGCGGCCGGCAAGCCCGTGACGTACACGGATCTGCCCGCGGAGCAGTACACCCAGGTCCTCGTGGACGCCGGGCTGCCCGAGCCGTACGCGGCTATCCTCGCGGACAGCGACCTCGGCATCGCCCGCGGCGACCTCCTGGTCACCAGCGGTGACCTCAGTGCCCTGCTCGGACGCCCCACGACGCCGCTGCGCGAGGCCGTCCAGGCTGCCGCAGTGAGTCTCCGGGCGAGCTGACCCGGCACCCAAACCCTTTCAGCCACAACCCTCCAGCAGATCCTGCAGGTTTTCTTCCAACCCTCAATCAGTACCTGCAGGATTCCGGGCGATCCTCACTCACATCCTGCAGGCTTTGGGCCAACGCTCCCCGCACCTGGCGTAAGCAGGCTTCGGCCTGTCCCGGCTTCCAGTGCGCGAGCGTGGCGGTGGAAGCGACAGGACCTGATAGGGCGTGGGGGGAAGAGCCGCAGGAAGTGAGAGAGGATCAGGCCAGAAACCGCAGGATCTGAGAGAGCGTCTGATGTGCTCCGTTAAACGCACGACGCCGGAACTCACCTGGAGTTCCGGCGTCGCCTTTTCGTTACGTTCAGGGCGGCGGGCTAGGCCGGGGCTGCGACGTCCTCCGCCTTGCGCTCCTCGACGAGTCCGCAGACGGCCGCGAAGAGCGGGTGGTCCTGGCCCAGCCCGGTGATGCGCTCCGTGGCAGCGGCAGGCTCTGACGTTGCCAGGATCTGGCCCAGCTCGACGGCCTCGGTGTCCGCGGGATCGTTGAACCGCAGGGCGGCTGCGATCGCCCCGAGCAGGGCCTCGGGGACAATCCCGCGTTCGGCCAGTTCCGCCGCCGGGCCGATGAACCGCTCATGCCGGCTGAGCTTGCGCAGCGGCGCGCGCCCCACCCGGTTCACGGTGTCCGGCAGGTGCGGGTTCGTGAAGCGGCCCAGGATCTTCTGGACGTAGGCCTCCTGCTCGTCGTAGCTGAAGCCGTGCTTGGACACGAGCAGCTGCTTGGTCTCGTCGAGCACGGCGCGCACGTCCGCGGCTACGTCCTCATCCGCCATGGCGTCGGAGATCTTCTCCAGCCCGGCTTCAAAACCGAAATACGCCGCAGAGGCATGCCCCGTGTTCACCGTGAACAGCTTGCGTTCGATGTAGGGGCCTAGCTCGTCAACGAAGGTGGCGCCCGGAATCACCGGGGCGGCACCGCCGAACTGAGTGCGGTCGATGACCCACTCGTAGAACGTCTCCACCGTCACGTCCAGGCCCTGGCCGGGTTCCTGGTTGGGCACGATCCGGTCCACGGCCGTGTTGGCGAACACGGCCGTGTCCTGCAGTGAGCCGGCGGCGTCGTCCCAGGACGAGGCGATGGCGTCGCGCAGGATATCCGTTGCGTTGATGGCGTTCTCACACGCCATCACCTGCAGCGGCGCCAGCTCCGGGGCCCGGGCGGCAATGCCCTTGGCGATGGCGGGGGCCACGAACTTGAGGATGTGCGGCCCCACCGCGGTGGTGACGATGTCCGCCGTCGCGATTTCCTCGATGAGCTGTGCCTCCTGGGTGCCGGAGTTCACCGCCCGGAAGTTGTCCACAGTGCGCACGGCGGGGTGCTCCCCCACCTCGTGCACGCTGTAACTGTCCGCCTCGGCGAGCTGGGAGATCAGCGCATCCGCAACGTCAGCGAACACCACCTCATACCCGGCCTCGTGCAGCAGCAGTCCTACAAAGCCCCGGCCGATGTTGCCGGCCCCAAAATGTACAGCCTTCACTATGCGTTGACCTTTCCGAACAGCTCCAGGACCTCGTCCACAGATGTTGCCGCCTCGAGCTGCGCCACCTGCGCCTTGTTCGTGAACACCTTGGCGATCGAGGACAGGATGTGCAGGTGCTCGTTGTTCACACCGGCCACGCCCACCACGAACTTGACCTGCTTGCCGTTCCAGTCGATGCCCTCGGGGTAGCGGATCACCGAGACGGCCGACTTCCGGATGTGGTCCTTGGCGGCGTTGGTGCCGTGCGGGATGGCCAGGAAGCTGCCCATGTACGTGGAAACGGATTCCTCGCGCTCGTGCATGGCGAGGATGTAGTCGTTGTCCACGGCCCCGCGCGCCAGCAGCAGCTGGCCCGCCTCGTCAATCGCGGCATCCCGGGTGGAGGCGGAGCCGTTAAGGACCACGCTCTCCGGCACCAGAATGTCCGACGGCGCCGCAACAGTTTCTGGGGCAGCGGCAGTCTCGGCTGTGGTGCCGGCCCCGGTGGTCCCGGCCGCGGCCGTGGGCACTCCCGCAGCCGCCCCGGCGGCAGGTGCCCCCGTTCCTTCAGCATTGCTGCGCTCGACCAGCTCCACGATCTCGTCATAGCGGGGGCTGTTCATGAAGTTGTCCACGGAGACGTGCACAGCGCTGGACGTAGCCGGCGTGGCACGCTCGGTCAGGTCCTGGTGCGTGACCACCACGTCGTAGGTGTCAGTGAGGTTCGCGATGGACGCGTTGGTGACGTTGACCTGCGGGAACCCGGCAGCCTTGATCTTGTTGCGCAGCACGGAGGCGCCCATGGCGCTGGAGCCCATGCCGGCGTCGCAAGCGAACACGATGTTCCTGATGGGACCGGTCAGGACGCCCACTCCGCCGGCGGCACCGGCCCCGGTGAGGGTGGAGGCGACGGAACTCTTCTTGCCCTTCATCTCCTCCATGCGGCTGGTGGCCGCACTGAGGTCGTCCTCGTCACTGTGGCGGGTGGTGCGCAGGATCACCGAGGCGACAAGGAAGGAAACCGTTGCAGCGAGCAGCACTGAGAGGATCACGCCGAGGTAACTGTCGCGGGAGGTCTGCGCAAGCACCGCGAAGATTGATCCAGGCGCCGCGGGGGCAACCAGGCCGGCACCGGTGACGGCAAGGGTGGCAATGCCCGTCATGCCGCCGGCGATGGCGGCCAGGATCAGCAGCGGGCGCATGAGGACGTACGGGAAGTAGATCTCGTGGATGCCACCGAGGAACTGGATGATGGCAGCGCCGGGGGCCGAGGCCTTCGCCGCGCCGCGGCCGAAGAACATGTACGCCAGCAGGATGCCCAGGCCGGGGCCCGGGTTGGCCTCGAGCAGGAACAGGATGGACTTGCCCTGCGCCAGCGACTGCTGGACGCCCAGGGGGGTCAGCACGCCGTGGTTGATGGCGTTGTTCAGGAACAGGACCTTGGCCGGTTCGATGAAGATGGAGGTCAGGGGTAGCAGGCCGTTGTTCACCAGGAACTGGACGAAATTACCGGCGGCCGTGCTGAACGCCGTCACCAAAGGCGAGATCCCGTAGAAGCCGAGCAAAGCAAGCAGCGCACCCCAGATGCCGGCCGAGAAGTTGTTCACCAGCATCTCGAAGCCGGGCCGGATCTTGCCGTGCCAGATCGCGTCGAGCTTCTTCATGGTCCAGCCGCCGAGCGGGCCCATGATCATGGCGCCGATGAACATCGGGATGCCCGCGCCCACAATCACGCCCATGGTGCCGATGGCACCCACGACGCCGCCCCGGACGTCGTAGACCATCTTGCCGCCGGTGTAGGCAATAAGGAGCGGCAGCAGGTAGGTGATCATGGGGCCGACGAGGCCCGTGTTCGGCGCACCCGCGGCGTTGGTGCCGAAGCCGCCGAGCTGCGGAACGGGGATCCAGCCCTTCTCAATGAAGAGGGCGGTGATGATGCCCCAGGCGATGAACGCGCCGATGTTGGGCATGATCATGCCGGACAGGAACGTCCCGAATTTCTGGACGTGCACCCGCGCGCTGGTTTTCGGTTTTGCAACTGTCTCTGTTGCCATGTGATTTCCTAACGTGGTCCCTGCGGCACCGCAGGATGGTCCGATAGTTTCGTCTAGCCGGTGGAACTGGTGGAGATCCGGTGGAGCCATTCGAGAAAGAGCTTGAGTTCCGAGCTGGTGAGCTGGTCCGAGTGGGATGCCTGCAGCGCCGCGTTCAGCGCGATGGCAGCCACCACCACCGATGACTTCCCGGAGTCCTCCGTTCCTGCATCCCGCCCCTGGTCCCTGGACACCGCAAAGATCATGGCGTCCCGGGTCATGGTGGACAGCTCAAGGTTCCGCTCGGCAGCCGGTTCGGCGATCAGCATGAGCGTCACGCCCACGTTGGCGGCCAGGATGCTCCTGGCAGCTTCGCGTGGCTGGACGTTCAGCTGGCCGGCCGCCGCGGCCTTGTACAGCATTTCCTCCAGGAGGCCCTCCGCATCGGCAACGATGGCGGGGCGGCTCTCGGGGCGGATGTTACCGAACATGACCAGATACAGTTCGGGCTGATTGAGCCCGAACTGAACGTGGTTGTCCCACATCCGCCGGATGTCCACCAGCGGCTGCCCGGACGGGGCAAAGTCCCGCTCGCCAGCCACGTATTCTTCGAAACCCGCGGCGACAACTGCGTCGAACAGGCCCTCCTTGTCACCGAAGTGGTGATAGAGGGTGGGGGCCGTGACGCCCGCCAGCTGCGTGATCTGGCGGGTGGAAACAGCCGCCCCCGCGGATTTGGCCAGCAATTCGGCTGCCGCACGCAACAGCCTCATTTTGGGCGGAAGCTGGCCATCGAAACTCATAACCGCTACCCTAGCACCTATAGCAACGCTATATGAACTGAATCACATACAATTTTTTCCAGGCACCGCAACCCAACATCGGACGTAGCCGTTCCGAGCTTCCGGGCTCCCGCCCGGGCAGATACCGGCGGGCCTGGCTACCGGCAGAGAACGAGGACCTTCAGTGCAGAACTTCCCAGGAGTAGGCGTCAGCCCCGGCCGCATCATCGGAACCGTCCGGCAGATGCCCAGGCCCATCAGCGAACCTCCGGCCGGCGAGCAGCTGGCTGCCGGGACCACACCCGAAGATGCGACGGCAGCACTGAAAGCCGCAGCGGGTGCGGTCCACGATGAGCTGAAGGCCCGCGCGGACCACGCCACCGGTGACGGCAAGGCCGTCCTGGAAGCCACGGCCCTGATGGCCAAGGACACCATGCTGATCAAGGGTGCCGCTAAGCTGATCGCACGCGGCACTTCGCCGCAGCGGGCCATCTGGGAATCGGGCTCCTCGGTTTCGGAAATGCTGCATAACCTCGGTGGTTACATGGCGGAGCGCGCCACCGACGTCCTGGACGTCCGCTCCCGGATCGTCGCCGAACTCCGCGGCGTGCCCGCCCCGGGCATCCCGTCGTCGAACGAACCGTTCATCCTGGTGGCCGAGGACCTGGCCCCCGCCGACACCGCCACACTGGATCCCAACAAGGTCCTCGCACTGGTGACCGCCGGCGGCGGCCCGCAGTCCCACACCGCGATCATCGCCCGCTCCCTCGGCCTGCCCGCCGTGGTGGCCGCCGTCGGCGTGGACGAACTGCCGGACGGCACCGAGGTGTACGTCGACGGCGCCGCCGGCTCCATCACGGCAAACCCGGACTCGTCGCTGCGCGCCGCGGCCGAGGCCTGGGCCGCCACGGCGTCCCTCCTGGCCGAGTTCAGCGGGACGGGCTCGACGGCGGACGGCCACCTCGTGCCCCTCCTCGCCAACGTGGGCGGGGCCAAGGATGCCCAGGCCGCAGCCAAGCTCGGCGCCCAGGGCGTGGGCCTTTTCCGCACGGAGTTCTGCTTCCTCGAGCGTGACACCGAGCCCACCATCGAGGAACAGGCCGCCGCATACAAGGGCGTATTCGATGCCTTCCCGGGCAAGAAGGTGGTGCTCCGCACCCTGGATGCCGGGGCGGACAAGCCCCTTCCGTTCCTTACCGACTCCACCGAACCCAACCCGGCCCTGGGCGTGCGCGGCTACCGCACGGACTTCACCACGCCCGGCGTCCTGGACCGGCAGCTGGAAGCAATCGCAAAAGCCGAAAAGGAGTCGGAGGCCGACGTCTGGGTCATGGCCCCGATGATTTCGACGGCCGAGGAAGCCGCACGTTTCGCCACCATGTGTGCCGAGGCAGGCATCAAGACGCCGGGTGTGATGGTGGAGGTTCCGTCCGCCGCGCTCACCGCCGACACCATCCTGCGCGAAGTGCAGTTCGCAAGCCTGGGTACCAACGACCTCACCCAGTACGCCATGGCGGCCGACCGCCAGCTGGGTCCCCTCGCCGGACTGAACACGCCCTGGCAGCCGGCCGTGCTGCGCCTCGTGGGCCTGACCGTTGAGGGTTCCAGGGCAGAAGGACACAACAAGCCGGTGGGCGTCTGCGGCGAGGCCGCGGCGGACCCCGCCCTCGCCGTCGTACTGACCGGACTGGGCGTCACCACACTGTCCATGACCGCCCGCTCACTGGCGGCGGTGGCCGCCGTACTGAAGACCGTCACCCTGGCGGAGGCGCAGGAGCTGGGCAAGCTGGCACTGTCAGCGCCCAGCGCCGTGGAAGCCCGGGCATGGGTCCGCGAAAAGCTGCCCGTCCTGGAGGAGCTCGGCCTGTAGCTCCGCTGGCCTGGAAACGGGTCCGCCAGCCTCAAACAGGCAGGCGCCCGGAGTTCCGGGCGCCTGCCTGTTTTGCAGGATCCGGCATATTGGATTCAGGCCGTGGAGCCGCCGGCTGCCGCGGACCCCTCGGCCGCGGCGCCTGCCCAGTGCCGGATGGCCCGCGCGACTTCCCCGGTGCCGGTGTCCTGAACCACATGCCCGCGCCTGGGTACCTCGGCAAAGTCCCCGTCCGCTGCCTGCGCTGCGAGATATTCACACCACGGCCGGCGTGCGATCGGGTCCCTTCCGCCGCGGAGCACCAGTACCGGCCGTGCCACGCCCCGAATCCTGTCCTCCAGCGGATACTCGAGCATCACGGGCAGTTCGGTGAGATACCACCGAAGGCCGGTCCGGAAATAGTCGGTGAAGACCGTGGCGTTGGTGGACGGCGGCTCGCTGAACAGCGAATCCCGTGTCAGCGCGAGCGCATGCCAGGCCGCGCTCCTTCGCGCAGAGTCCACCACCGGGCCCATGAGAACTGTCCTGGTCACCAGCCCGGGCGCCTGCAGCGCCAGCTCCACCGCGAACTGCGCTCCCATGGAGTGGCCGATCACGATGCAGGACTCCACGCCGCGCCCGGCCAGGACGGCCGCTACGAAGGCTGCGTATTCGCCTACCGTCACCTGCCGGCCGGGGCGCGGCGTGCCCCCGAAGCCCGGCAGGTCGAAGGAATAAACGACGGCGTGGCCCCCTGCGGGCTGGTTCTGCCCTTTCGGGCCCTGGGCCAGTTCGACGTGCAGCCGGGCGAGGTAGCGGTGCGAGACGCCGATGCCGTGCAGCAGCACATAGACCGGCTGGCCCGCAGCCGACGGCGCGTTCGACGCGTACACGCGGCCCGTCAGGCCGTTCGCGGTTACTGCAACTCCATCGGCAAGTCTCATCCGCCGAGCATACCCGGCCCACCGATCCGCAGCGGCTAGGCTTCTGCCATGGCACTGATTGCTCCCCGGGTGGCACCCGCCCTTCCTGCCGATGACGCGCTGGCGCTGCAGCGCGCACTCGACGGCGGCACCGACATCACCGTGTTCGTGGACGGCACCGTCCACCGGCTCCCGCCCGTGGCGAGGGACGCCGTCGTCGACCTCCTGGCCAGGTTCAGCCGCGGCGAAGCGGTGACCGTGAGCAGCGTGGAGGAAATGCTCACCACCTCGCAGGCGGCCGAACTGGCCGGCATCTCCCACACGTACCTGCGGAACATGACCGACCGGGGCGAGATCCCCGTCGAGTACCGCGGCACGCACCGCCGCATCAGGCTCGCCGCCGTCATGGCCTGGCTTGAGGGACAGAAGAAAGAGCAGGCGGCCGCGGAGGCAGGGGACGCTTCCGAGCGCGCGACTTCCGACGGCGCGAGCGGAAACTAGCGCCCGGCCCAGGACGGCAGTGGTCTGGAACCGTAAACGTGCAAAGATTGAAGGTAATCGGAATAGCGCCTCCGGCGGCCACCCGCGCCCTTCAGCTCCGCGAGCCGGTGGTGGTCCTGCTTGGACCCAACGGCCGCGTCATTGCGTCGAACAACGCCCGCATCGCCACAGGAACCCTGTTCCTGGAAGAGGACATGGCACGGGCTGACATCTCAGTCGACGTTTCGCCCGCCAACCCGGCGCGCCTGCCCTGGAAGCTGATCACCCTCCGGGATTAGGCTGCGTACGCCGTCCGGCATAGTGCCGGGCAGGTTCTCGTTGCGCGGGGCTGCAACCCGCCGCCGTGAACGCAAAAATGACGGGGTGATAAGGATCCAGCAACGATCGCCCGGAACCAGGGTTTCGGGCTGGCCCGCAGGGTTACTCTTTATTCGTGGTGAGATTCAGGGGGTTGCACATCGTGGCGGGCATCGTCGCAATGGGTGTGGCGGCTGCCCTGGGAATCATCATGGGCCTGAACGACACCGCCGTTTTTACGTCCAGCTGCGCGGCTTACGTGGCAGTATCCCTGTGGATCCAGAGCCGCGTCGCCAAGTTCCGCACCCAGCTCCAAGGACTGCCGCAGCACCTTCCCGACGCCGTCGCGCTGGAACGGGCCGCGGAGCGGCCTGCCGAGCGGGCCGCCGAGCAACTGCCCAGCGGCGAAGGAAACGCCGCCTAGCCGTGTGCTAGATGCGTGGCCTTGACGCCCATCGCCGCGCCTTCAGGGCGGCGTGCAGCTCCAGCCGGACCATCCCCTTGAGTGGATCCACGCCCAGCAGCTGCCGGATGCGGCCCAGCCGGTTGTAGATGCTGCTGCGGTGCAGATGCAGTTTTTCGGCAACGTCCTGGACCGAACCGTCGTTGTCGTAAAGCAATTCCAGCACGGGCAGCAGCTCCCCGTTCCGGTCATGGTCCTCGAGGGCCTGGAAATTCACCGAACCGGCGTCGCTCCATACCCCAGCCCCGCCGCCTGCCGAGGCCAGCAGCTGGTACACCCCTGTGGCCCGGCAGTCCACAAGCTCGCCAAGCCGCGGATCAACCGCGGCGGCCAGCGCAGCAACCTTGGACTGCCGGTAAGCCTCGGCCAGATCCTTGACGCGGCTGAATCCCTCACTGGTTCCCAGAATAATCCGCTCCACAGACCTGCCGGAACGCTTGGCAAGTTCCAACTGGTAGTGCACCAGCACCTGCGCCTGGCTGGCGCGCCCCGTGGATTCCCGGAAGAGGACCACCGAGTGGGTTTCCGCGCCCGCGCTGAACAGGACAGCGTCCACGCCGATGGTGGCCTGCAGTGCCGCGGCCCGGTGGATGAGGGTGGAAGCGATGGGATCCGGACCGGCCATCCAGCCGTCCGCGTCGAGGACCGTCACCAGCTGCCAGGGCCCGCGGTCCTGTATCTCCTTCCAGCCCGCCACCGCAGCAACGGCATTGGCTTCCCCGGCACAGGCGGCCAGGAACTCGCGTTCACGGCCGCGCCGGAACTCTGACTCCGCGGTGTTGGAATCCAGCAGCAGTCCGGACAGTACATCCAGCTCGTCCCGGACGTCGGGCAGCTCGGCAAGGATCGCCGTCGCACTGTGCTCCTCCAGGTCCAGCTGCACCCACAGGTAACCCACCCGGAACCCGCGGACCAGCAGGGGGACGCAGACGCGCCCGAGCATTCCCAGCTCCTCATTGGCGGGCACCACCACGGGCCGCACCGCGGTGGCGATGCCGTGCGAGAGCTGCCAGTTCTTGACGTCCAACGGTACTCGCTTGCTCAGCAGGAAGTTCACCCGCACCCGGTCCGCATGCGACTGGTTGGAGCTGTAGGCAAGCAAAAGGCCATCGAGGTCCTCCAGGGAAAGCCCGCGGCCCAGCTTGAGGGCCACCCGCTCCACGAGCTGTTCCACGTCCTGCTGCATGCTGCCAGACTACGTCCCCGAGGGCGCCTTGGGCGAACGGACATCAGGCGACACCTGACGCCCCGGCGGTCGACATTAGTCGAGTAGGAGTGTTGAAAAACCCCGCAAAGACGGGGTTTTCACCTTGGACCGGCAGCCCTCTCATGTAGTGGGCCTCACAGCCGGATCTATTCTGGAAACACAACTTCCACCACACATTCCGGCCCTGCGGCCATCGAATCTGGAGCCCAAAAAATGATCATCGGTATCCCCAAAGAGATCAAGAACAACGAATTCCGCGTCGCCATCACGGCTGCCGGCGTTCACGAATTTCGCACCAACGGCCACTCGGTCCTGGTCGAGCGCGGAGCGGGCCTGGGCTCCGGCATCACCGATGAGGAATACGCCATCGCGGGCGCCGAAATCGTCGCCGACGCCGACGAGGTCTGGTCCCGCGCGGACATGGTCATGAAGGTCAAGGAACCCATCAAGGCCGAGTACCACCGCTTCCGCCAGGGCCTGATCCTCTTCACCTACCTGCACCTGGCCGCCGAGCCCGAGCTGACCCAGGAGCTCATCAACTCTGGCGTCACCGCCATCGCCTACGAGACCGTCCAGGAAGGCCGCACCCTGCCCCTGCTCGCACCCATGTCCGAGGTGGCCGGCCGGCTCTCCGTCCAGGTCGGCGCGACGTCCCTGATGGCACCCGCCGGCGGCAAGGGCGTGCTGCTCGGCGGCGTTCCCGGCGTCCGCCCCGCCAAGGTCGTCGTCCTCGGCGCAGGCGTCGCGGGCACCAACGCCGCCGCCATGGCCCTGGGCCTCGGCGCCGACGTCACCATCCTGGACATCAACATCAACCGGCTGCGCGAGCTCGACGCCCAGTACCAGGGCCGGCTCAAAACCGTCGCATCCAACAAGTACGAGATCGAGAAATCAGTTATCGATGCAGATCTCGTCATCGGCTCCGTCCTGATCCCCGGCGCCAAGGCCCCCAAGCTGGTGACCAACGAACTCGTGGCCCGGATGAAGCCCGGCTCCGTGCTCGTGGACATCGCCGTGGACCAGGGTGGCTGCTTCGAGGACACGCACCCCACCACGCACCAGGAGCCCACGTACAAGGTCCACAACACGATCTTCTATTGCGTGGCCAACATGCCCGGCGCCGTCCCGAACACCTCCACCTACGCGCTGACCAACGTCACGCTCCGCTACGGCGTCGCCCTGGCAAACCTCGGCGTCAAGGCCGCCTTCGAGAAGGACCCGGCACTCGCCGCCGGCCTGAACATCGCCGCAGGTCACGTGGCGCACAACTCCGTGTCCGAAGCACACGGCCTTCCGCTCGTGGCGGACTGGCACGAGCTGGTCTCGGCGTAAGCTAGCTCGCCGTCCTGGACGGCAGTCATCCTCCGCGTGTTTGGGCCCACGCTTCCGGATGGCTGCCGTTCAGACGTTAAACCTGCGTCCTCGCGAGCTCGCGGGCCTGCTCGATGAGCCTCAGCACCTCCACGGGGCCTGCCGGGTCTACCGGCACGGGCAGGGACGAGGCGGTGCCGCCGTCGGAGATTTTGGCGGCTAGGATCCGGTAAAACTCCGGGTAGTTTCCGCGTTCGGTCGGGAGCCGGTCCAGGTGACCGTCACGGCCCAGCTGCCCGGCCCATTCGGCGGCTTCCACACCGTACTCGGCATCCAGCGGGCTCCCGCCGGCGACGATGTAGGGCTCCTGCGGGTCCACGCCGTGCTTGGTGTAGCCGCCGCCGGAGCCGAGAACGCGGTAGCGCGGACCCTGCTGGGCGCAGAGCATGTTCATCCAGTGGTGGCTCAGCACGCCGTTCCCGTGCCGCACGGCCACGAAGCAGTCATCATCGGTCTTCTCCCCTGGGCGCCGGGCCTGGAGCTCGGCATGGACCACTGTTCCCGGGCCGAAGAGCTGCAGCGCCTGGTCCAGCAGATGGGTGCCGAGGTCGAACAGGACACCGCCGCCGTCAGCCACCGTAGCCTCCGCCTTCCAGGCCTTGGAAACCTCGGGCGACCACCTCTCGAAGCGAGACTCGAACCGCGTGACGTCACCCAGCGAGCCGCTCTTCAGGAGGGCCTTGACCGTGAGATAGTCGCCGTCCCAGCGCCGGTTCTGGAACACCGTCAGCACCCGCCCCAGTCGCTTTGCCAGCGCGATCAGCTCTTGCCCCTGGGCCCTCGCCACGGCGAACGGCTTGTCGACGACCACATCGAGCCCTGCCTCGAGAGCGGCCTTCGCTAGCGGGTAGTGGGTGGCCGGCGGGGTCCCCAGCACCACGAGGTCAAGGTCAGGGGCCAGCGCAAGGACGGCATCGCCGTCGGGCACTGTTTTCACGCCGGGGTATTGCCCGGCGGCGGCCGCCTGGCGGCCGGGATCAGAGGTGGCGATTACCTCCAGCGAGTAGCTGGGGTCCGCGGCGATCAGCGGCGCATGGAAAACCCGGCCCGAGAGGCCAAAGCCCACCACGGCGGTCCGGATGGGAGTGGAGGGCGTGGAGGAATCGGTGCTCATGGTGCCACGCTACCTCCTGGGCCGGAACTCCGGCTCGCAAGCTTCCGCGTCAGCCGGCCGGGCTCAACCGACGGACGATTGGTCCTCCGCCCTTCCAGCGACGCGGATGATCAGCTCCCGCCAGGACTCCCCCAGCCGCTCGGGCGAAACGTGCTGCACGCGGACGGCATGCAGCAGCCGTTCGGGATCGAGTGTCGCGCTGAGGGACATGGCCATCAGCCACGGGTCCGCGTCGAAGCCCGCCGAGCGCAGCAGGTGCTCCAGGTGCCGGTGCCACAGCACCGCCGCGGGGGCCTCGAACCTGTTGTGCAGGGACGCTTCGGCCGCCCTCGCGAGCTCTCCGTATTCCATGACATACCGGATGCGTTCGGTGCCGAAGGCGATCAGCCGTTCCACGGGCGGCGCCCCTGGGCCAAGCGGCGGCGGCCCGAACATGAACCGGCCCTGGAATTCGGCCTCGGCATCGCTGAGCAGGGTCATCATGAGGCCTGCGCGGCTGCCGAAACGGCGGAACACGGTGCCCTTGCCCACGCCTGCCCGCTCCGCCAGCTTGTCCATGGTCACGCCGTCGGCGCCGCACTCCTCCACAAGCTGCCGCGCAGCGCAAAGGAGCAGCTCCCGGTTCCTGGCAGCATCGCTGCGTTCCGCTCCGGAACCGGGCGATGACCCGGAGCGAATTGGGATGAGGCTCACACAAAGCATTCTAGACCCGGGAATAATATCCGGACCGCAGTCCGTTTAGTCTTGGTGAAGGCACCAAACGCCTCCAGAACCATCCGCCGGCGGAACGTTCCGCGGCAAGACCCAAGGAGTTCACATGTCCAAGAGCACCGTACTCGCCCTCGTGGGAAGCCTGCGCGCCGACTCCCACAACCGCAAGCTTGCCGAAGCCATCCAGCTGAACGCCCCGGAAGGCCTCGAGATCGTGATCCACGAGAGCCTGGGCAACATTCCCTTCTACAACGAGGACATCGACGTCGAGGGCCAGGTCCCGGCAGCCGCCGCGGCCCTGCGCGAGGCAGCAGGCCAGGCCGACGCGCTGCTGCTGGTCACCCCGGAGCACAACGGAACCATGCCCGCCTCGCTGAAGAACGCCATCGACTGGCTGTCCCGCCCCTACGGCGCCGGTGCCCTCACCGGCAAGCCCGCCGCCGTCGTCGGCACCGCTTTCGGCCAGTTCGGCGGCGTCTGGGCGCAGGACGAGGCCCGCAAGGCTGTGGGCATCGCCGGCGCCCGTGTCCTGGAGGACGCGAAGCTCGCCGTCCCCGGCTCCATGGTCCGCTTCGCGGAAACCCACCCGAAGGACGACGCCGAGGTTGTCGAGCAGATCAAGGGCCTCTTCGTCGCCCTGGCCGCCGTGGAGCCTGCCGGCGCAGCTGCCTGATCCGGACCTCCCCCCGCACGCCCCCAACGCTCACGGCGGCCGGGGGCGTGCGCCTTCTCCACCCCTGGCGGGTGGCGGGACGGCCGGAGCCTGCTGCAACCAATCCGTGACTGAGCTGCGGCCAAACTGACACCCGGGCGCCGTTCCCCGGCCCGCCGCCCCGCCGTAACGTTGATGTACGGGACGTGCCGGGGCAGGGAGTGCGGTGCAGTCATGAAGTCGAGCTGGGGAGTCGGACCGCTGACGACGGCGGTGGCCGCCTTCTGCCTGACGCTTCCCTTGTGGCTCGGCTCCTGCGCGCCCCTCCCGCAGGGTGCGTACGACGCCGGACCCGCCCCTGCGGCGGCCCCCGAGCCGCGCCCGGCGCCTCCCGTGAGTCCGCCCGAGGACGCCGGCGCCCCCACCGCCTCCGGGACCGGGTTGGGAAACTCCGGCCAGGGCGCCACAGGCGCGGGAACAGCGGCCGGGGTTGCCGGGCCCGTTCCTGCGAGCGCCTCAGCTCCTCCGTCCGCGGGCTGGAACCCCGGCACCGGTAACGGCGGACCAGCTGCCAGCGGATCAGGGCCTAGTGGACTTCCGTCCGGCGGTCCTGGCGCGGACACGCAGGCACAGCTGCCGGGCATATCCGGACAGCAACCCGCACCCGATTCGGGAACCGTTGTTCCGGGAGCCGCAGCCGGTGCGGCCTCCCCGGGCCCCACAACGGGTTCCACAGTGCCGGGCTCCACGTCGCCGGGGACCGGCACAGGCGAAGCCGCAGGCACCGGCACCGCGGTTTACTACGTTGCGCTCGACGACGGCGGCCGGTCCGGCGTGCGCTTCGGCTGCAACGACAGCCTGGTTGCCGTGCACAACGCCGACTCCTCCATCAGCGAGCCGCTGCAGGCCGCCATGAGCAGGCTGCTGTCCGGTCCGGGCGCACCGCCTGCAAGCGGCCTGTACAACGCGCTGGCAGCATCCTCGCTCCAGTACGTGTCCGGTTACCTCGACGGCACCACCGTGGTGGTGGACCTGACCGGTGCGGTGCAGCCCGGCGGCGTCTGCGATCTTCCGCGGATCGAAGCGCAGCTCACCCACACAGCCGTCACGGCCGTGGGTGCCGTGCGGGCGGAAATCTACGTCAGCGGCGTACCGCTGGAGGAAGTTCTGGGCCTGCGCTGAACCGCACTTATCCGTCTCCTCACGGGTGGCCCTCCCGGTCCGTCACGCGCCGGAACCGATGGGCGCCGGGAACCGTCACGCCCCGGGGACCTTAGTCGCCCTTCCGCTGGGCGAAGAGGGCATCCATGTCGGCGTGGCTCGGCGAGCCGGCAAGTTCGGACCAGTTCCCGTCACCCAGGACTTCGGCCGCCACGCGGGAGACCGTTGCATACGCCGCTTTCGCGGCATTGCCGCCGATGCTGACCCGCCGCACGCCGGCGTCGTGCAGTTCGCCCACTGACGCCGACCCGACGCCGGCAAGGGCGTTCAGGGGCGCCGGGATCCGCCTGCTGAGTTCGTGCAGGACATGGAGGTCCGTCACGCCGGGCACAAAGATGCCGTCGGCGCCGGCGGCGAGGTAGCCCTCGGCCCGCAGCAGCGTTTCCTCGAAGGCGGAGTCCCCGAGCTGTCCGGAAAGGTACGTGTCCGTCCGGGCATTGATGAAGAGCTGCACGCCGGACTCTGCCGCGATGCTGCGGACCAGGCCGATGCGACGGGCCTGCTCGTCCACGGCGGTGAGGGATTTCCCGCCGGAGTCCTCGATGTTCACGCCCACCGCGCCGGCCTCAAGCACTGCCGTGACGGTCTGCCGGAGCTGGTCGTCGTCGAAGGCGCCATCGGCGCCCGCATACCCGGCTTCGATGTCCGCCGTGACCGGGAGGCCCGTCGCCGCTGTGATCCTGCGAAGGGCGTCGAGCGCCAGGGCCGGGGGCACGTGGCTGCCGTCGGGGAACCCGAGGCTCCATGAGATGGCCGAACTCGAGGTGGCAATGGCGCGCGCCCCGGCCTTCTCCACGAGCCGGGCTGAAGCCGCATCCCACACGTTCACGAGCACCAGCGGAACGGCGCCGCCCGAGTGCATCTGGCGGAATGCGTCGGCCTTGGCGGCCTGGGAGAGTGCGGTGCTGGAGACAGCGGCCTGGGTTGGTGCGGGCTCGAGAGACGTCATGGCTCCATTCCATGCCTTGCACCGCCGGAGGTAAAGCCGTGGGCAGGCACCAGTCCAACAACCTTCGGGATTTTTCAGTGAACAGCTGTTGCCTAATCAGCAACCTGGGGCTGTACTCTGGGGTTGTGAGCCACGAGACACTTGACGCCGCCGCAGCCGTCCTCCCCGCCGAAGCCATCGACGCCATCGAGCGGGCCGCGACGTCCGCCCACCGGCACGACGAACTCCTCTCCGAGCGGGCCGCGAACATCAAACAGTCGGCGGTCCGGGACGTTTTCGACATCTCCATGCGGCCAGGCCTGGTTTCGCTGGCCGGGGGCAGCCCCTACCTGCAGTCTCTGCCGCTCGAAAAGCTCGCCCAGACGGCCGCACGGATCATCGCCGAGGACGGACTCACGGCGCTTCAGTACGGCGGGGGCCAGGGTACCGAGGAATTGCGCGTGCAGATCTGCGAAGTCATGGCCGCCGAGGGCATCGTGGACGCCCGGCCGGAGAACGTGGTGATTACCGCCGGCTCCCAGTCCGCGCAGGACGTGGCCACCAAGGTGTTCTGCAACCCCGGAGACGTGGTCCTCGTGGAGGAACCTACTTACGTGGGTGCACTGAACACGTTCGAGGCCTACCAGGTCCAGGTGGAGTCCGCGGTCATGGACGACGACGGCCTGGTGCCGGAGCTTCTCGAGGCCAGGATAGCGGCACTCCAGACCGCCGGCAAAAACATCAAGTTCCTGTACACCATCCCCAACTTCAACAACCCGTCGGGCATCACGCTCGCCCAGGAACGACGGCAGCAGATCGTCGATATTTGCCGCCGCGCCAACATCCTGGTGCTGGAGGACAATCCGTACGGACTGCTGAGGTTCGACGGCGAGCCACTAGCGCCGCTGCGGGCCGGCAACCCCGACGACGTCATCTATATGGGATCGTTCTCGAAGATCTTCGCCCCGGGCCTGCGCGTCGGCTGGGCCCTCGTTCCGGCGCACCTGCAGCGCCGCTACTACCTGGCCTCGGAGGCGGTGACGCTCTGCCCGCCCACGCTGAACCAGATGCTGGTCTCTGCTTACCTGCGGGACTACGACTGGAAGGGCCAGATCGAGACGTACCGCAGGCTGTACGCCGAGAGGTGCCACGCATTGCTGGCGGCCTTGGAGTCGCACATGCCCGAGGGGCTCGGCTGGACCCGGCCGCAGGGAGGATTCTTCGTGTGGGTGACTCTGCCGGAGGGTGTGGACACCTATCCCCTGCTGCGCAAGGCGATTGATGCCGGCGTCGTCTTCATTCCCGGCGCGGCGTTTACGCACTCGGACGCCCCGTCAAACAAGCTCCGCCTGGCGTTCAGCGCCGTTCCGCCGGAGGCCATCGCCGAGGGCGTGCGGCGCCTGGCGCCGGTGCTGCAGGAGGCCATAGACGCGCTGGCCTGAGCGTCGGCAACGGGCGGGACATCGATAGGACGCCCGGAACATCAGTAGAATGCCCGGAACATCAACAGATTCAGGATATTCAAAGGAGATCAGGCCATGGCAGGAACCATAGTTGTGGGCGTGGACGGAAGCGGAACTGCACGCAAGGCAGCGGAAGTGGCGCGGGATTTGGCCGCAGCACTGGGCGTCCGGCTCCACGTCGTGTCCGCGTTTGATAGCGACCGGACCGAAGTCTTCGGCAGCGGCAGCGACCGGTGGATCGTGTCGGACGCCGGGGAAGCCGAAAAGGTGGCCCGGGATGTGGCCGCAGCCCTTGCGGGCGGCGACCTGACGATCAGCTTTTCCTCGGCGCGGGGTAAGCCGGCCGAAGCCCTGGTCAGGGAGGCGGACCGTCTCGACGCGAGCATGATTGTGGTGGGAAACCGGCGCATGCAGGGCCTTGGACGCGTGCTGGGCAGCGTGGCGAACAGCGTCGCCCACAGTGCCTCCTGCGACGTCTACATCGCGAATACCTACGGAGCCGATTAGCCGCAGCGTACACCTGGCTTGACGCGGATCACCCGGGCTGGTGGGCAGTCTCACCCCGTTTTCCGGCAGTCCGGTATGCCCCGAAAGATAAAATTGGAGGTGCCCCCGATGGTGCGGACAAACCCAAATCTACCTCTCAGGGGAACACTGTGCTTACACTCCAGCGGCGCCACCTCGTCGGCCACGACATCCTTCTTGCCCGGCACGGCAACCACATCAGCGCCATGCGCGTGGACCGCTCCGCGGGACGGGTGATCGCCCTCCTCGACGACGGATCCGTGGACAGCGCCCCCAACCTCATCTCCCCGGACCTGCAGCTGCCGGACACGCTGAAGAGCGTCCTGCGCGAGGACTGGAAGTTCCTCACGCTCGTGAGCTGCGGCATCGCCGCTGTCAGCGGCGTCATGCTGGCCGCCGCGGTGAGCATGGCAGGCCTGTCCTCCGATCCGGCCATGGCACAGCTGCTGGCCAACTCCTACGCCGCCTACTGAGCCTGTCCGGGCGTTGACTCCGGGCGTTGACTCCGGGCGCCAATTCCAGATGCCTGGCCTGTCCCGGGCACCGGCCCCCAGGCGTCAACTGATCGGGATTAGCAGCTCCCGCAGCAGCCACCAGAGCCCGGCGGTGACGCCGCCGCCCACCAGGGCGCCGGCAACAACCTGCGCCACCGTATGGGCGCGCAGCACCACCCGGGACCAGCCGACGGCGGGAATCAGCAGCAGCAGCGGAATCCACGGAGCGCCCAGGATAAGCACCGTGATGACAGTGGTCAGTGCGATAGCCCCGGCGTGGCCGCTGATTTTCCAGAACAGGCTGATGGCGGCGAGCACCACGACGCCGCCCACTATCGCCAGCACCACCACAATGACGCTGTACGGGGCGTTGATGGCCAGCAGGACTCCCAGCCCCGCGAGCAGCGACACCACCGACATGGCGAGCACCGGCGCACGTTGCCTGCGGTCGCTGACGTGGTGGTCCGTCACCTTGCCCATCCGGACCAGAACGACGACGGCGGCCAGTGGCAGCACGCACACAAACAGCACCGCCACGGCTCCGAACCAGACGGTGCCCGGAAAGCCCGGCTCCATGGCAGGGCTGAGGAGCAGCAGCAGCGCCACGATGATGGGCGGCTGAAGCGCCTCGGTGATGACCCGGGCCACGCGGTTCTTCACGTGGATGCTGCCGGTCCCGCCATCCTCACCCATGGGAACCCCGTCCCTGCCTGTCCGGTCCTTCCCCCCTTTCCCCGGAGGGTACCGCTCCGGGGCCCGTGAGTCGAGCAGGGCAGCTCAGTCGAGCAGGTCAGTCGAGCAGCAGTGCCGGTTCTTCCAGAATGGCGGCGACGTCGGCCATGAAGCGGGCAGAGAGGTCGCCGTCCACCACCCGGTGGTCGAAGGATCCTCCGAGCGTGGTGATCCAGCGCGGAATGACCTCGCCGTCGAGGACCCAGGGCTTCTGCTTGATGGTGCCGAAGGCCACGATGGCCACTTCACCCGGATTGATGATGGGCGTTCCGGTGTCGATGCCGAGGGCGCCGATGTTGGTGACCGTCAGCGTGCCGCCCTGCATCTGCGCGGGCTGGGTCTTCCCGGCACGTGCGGTGGTGGCGAGCTCGTTGAGGGCCATCGCCAGTTCTTTGAGCGACAGGTCCTGGGCGTTCTTGATGTTCGGGACCATCAGCCCGCGGGGCGTGGCCGCGGCAATGCCCAGGTTCATGAAGTGCTTGACGTGGATCTCGGCGGAGTCGTTGGCGTCGGGGTTGTCCACCCAGGTGGCGTTGACGCTCGGGTTCCGCGCCGCCGCCCAGATGACCGCCTTCGCCAGGATCAGCAGCGGCGAGACCCTGATGCCCTCGAAGTCGCGCGAAGCCTTGAGCCGCTTGACGAATTCCATGGTGCGGCTGGCATCCACGTCCACAAAGATGCTCACGTGGGGGGCAGCGAACGCCGACTCCACCATGGCCTTCGCGGTGGCCTTACGGACGCCCTTGACCGGAATCCGCTCGATCCGCTGCTCCTGCGGACGGCCCGATGCGCCCCAGAACGTATCCGCCTTGTCCAGTTCCGCATCGCGCTGTGACTGGTAGCTGACCAGGTCTTCGCGCGTGACCTCGCCGCGTGCGCCGGTGGCCACGACGTCGGCCAGGTCAATGCCCAGGTCGCGGGCGATCTTACGGACCGGAGGCTTTGCCAGGACCCTGTTCATGAGCCCGGAAATAGCGCCGCCGAACGTCGGCTTGTCGGCACCGTTCTTTGAGCCCGTCGGAACCCCACCGCCGGTTGCGCCTGTGGAAGCTCCGCCGCCGGACTCCGCCGAAACGGCAGCCTCCGCCGACCGCGGCTGGACGGGTTCGACCTCCGGGGCGCCGTGGACCGGGTCCGCCGGAATCGAGGGCCGCGTCAGGCGCGGGCGCCGCTTCACGGCGTCGGCCTTCGGACCGGAACCCACCAGCGGACCGGCGGCAAGGCCGCCGGCGGCAGCTCCGCCGTCGGACTTTTCGCTGCCGGACTTTTCACTGCCGGATGCTGGCTCGGAGTCTGCCGGGAGCTTGCCGTACATCAGTTCAGGCTCGGCAGCCTGAACGGCAGGCAGCGGAGCGTCGGCCGGCGTGGGATCCCCGGACATGGTGTCAGACACGCTGATGATGGCAGTCCCGACGTCGACCGTCGCCCCCTCCGGGACCAGCAGTTCCGTGACGGTACCGGCAAACGGCGACGGGAGCTCAACGAGGGACTTGGCCGTCTCAATCTCGCACAGGACGTCGTTGATGGCCACCTCGTCGCCGGGCTTGACCTTCCACGAAACGATCTCTGCCTCGGTCAGGCCCTCACCGACGTCGGGGAGGTTGAACTTGTTAAGCGTCATGGGATCCTCGGGTTCGAAAGCTGGGTCGCTCCGGGAGGTGCGGAGGCAACGGTAGGCGAAAGAGTCAGCAGGCGTTGGCGCCCAACGGCGTTAGTACGCGAAGGTCCGGTCCAGCGCCTCAAGGATGCGGTCGATGTCCGGGAGGTAGTCCTCTTCGATTTTGGCCACCGGGTACGGCATGTGGAAGCCGCCCACGCGGATGACCGGGGCCTCCAGCGACAGGAAGGCCCGTTCACTGATCCGCGCAGCGATTTCGCCGCCAATGCCGCCGAAGGTGGGCGCCTCATGCGCCACGACCAGCCTGCCCGTTTTCTTGACGGAGGCTTCGATGGCGTCGAAATCGATGGGGGAGATGGAACGCAGGTCGATCACTTCGATGCTGTGCCCGTCCTCCGCCGCGGCGTTGGCGGCGGCCAGGGCCACGGGCACGAGCGGCCCGTACACCACCACCGTGGCGTCCGTTCCCTCGCGGACCACGTTGGCCTTGAACGGATCCTCAGCCAGGCCGGCCGAGTCCGTGTCCACCTCGCCCTTGAGCCAGTAGCGTCGCTTCGGCTCGAAGACGATCACCGGGTCCTGGCAGGCCACGGCCTGCTGGATCATCCAGTAGGCGTCGTGGGGGTTGGACGGGGTGATGATGCGTAGCCCCGGAGTGTGGGCGAAAAGCGCCTCGGGCGATTCCGAGTGGTGCTCGATGGAGCCGATGCCGCCGCCGTACGGGATGCGGATGACCACGGGCACGGTGAGGTTGCCGTTGCTGCGCGAGTGCATCTTGGCCAGCTGGGTGGTGATCTGGTTGAAGCCGGGAAAGACGAAGCCGTCGAACTGGATCTCGGCAACAGGCAGGTATCCGCGCAGCGCGAGGCCGATCGCCGTGCCGATGATGCCGGATTCGGCGAGCGGCGTGTCCATCACGCGGTCGGCCCCGAATTCGCCAATCAGTCCGTCGGTGACGCGGTAGACGCCGCCCAGGGGGCCGATGTCCTCGCCCATGAGCAGTGTTTTGGGGTTGTTGCTGAGCGTGGCGCGCAGGCCTTCATTGATGGCCTTGGCAATGGTCATGGTGGTCATCAGCGGCCTGCCCCGTCTCCCTCGTCCTCGCGGGCAAAGCCTGCGCTGTACTCTTCGAACCACTTCAGTTCCTCAGCCACGAGCGGATGCGCCTCGACATACGTGTTGGCAAAAGCCGTCCTGATGTCCGGGGCGTCCGATGCGTAGGTGGACTTGCGGATGTAGGCGGCGAGCTCGTCACCGTCGGCAGCAACCTGCGCGAAGAAGGCGTCGTCGGCCATGCCTTCGGCGCGGAGGTACTTCTCCAGGCGGTCGAGGGGATCCTTCTCCCGCCAGAGGGCCTCCTCGGAGGACTCGCGGTACTTCGTGGGGTCGTCGGCCGTGGTGTGGGCTCCCACGCGGTAGGTGAAGGCCTCGATCAGGACCGGGCCGTTACCCTGCCGTGCGTGCTCCAGCGCCCACTCGGTGACGGCATGGACGGCCACGACGTCATTACCGTCCACGCGGATGCCCGGGAAGCCGTAGCCCTTGGCGCGGTTGGCGAGCGGAATGCGGGTCTGCACTGCCGTGGGCACCGAGATGGCCCAGTGGTTGTTCTGGCAGAAGAAAACCACGGGGGCGTTGTACGAGGCGGCAAAAACCATGGATTCGTGGACGTCGCCTTCGGAGCTGGCGCCGTCGCCGAAGTAGACCATGACGGCGGCCTTCGGCTCCGCTGAACCGTCCACGCCCTGGGCCTCTGCCAGCCGCTGGTCACGCTGGATGCCCATGGCATACCCAACGGCGTGCGGCGTCTGCGCGGCCAGCACCAGCGTGTAGAGGTGGAAGTTGGTGTCCTTGGGGTTCCAGCCGCCGTTGGAAACGCCGCGGAACTGCCGCAGCAGCTCCGCCAGGTCCACGTTCCGGGTCAGGGCGACGCCGTGCTCGCGGTAGGTGGGGAAGATGTAGTCCTGCGGCTGGCTGGCACGCCCGGATCCGATTTGCGCGGCTTCCTGGCCGGTTAGCGGAACCCACAGCGCCAGCTGGCCCTGCCGCTGCAGGGCGGTGGCTTCCTGGTCGAAGCGCCGGATGGCTGCCATGTCCGCGTAGAATCCCCGGAGCTTTTCGGCATCGAGACGCTCGGCGTACTCGGAGTACACCGGGTCCGTGCCCAGCGTGCCATCGGGGCCCAGAAGCTGGACCATTTCGGTCGGAGGCACGCCCAAGGCAGCCTCGGCCTGCGCCTCGAGCTGGTCGTCCAGTTCCGTTCCATCGAACTCGGTGGAGGGCAGATGTGTTGCGCCCATACCGTCTCCTTGCCTGCCGCATGCATGCGTTGCAATGTCGCTGGGATATATGCCTTACCAGGAATGCATACCGGGTGAGGCATATATATTTGGCTTACTGTTCCTTACTTTATCCGGCGTAGGTTGCGCCGGCTGTTTGTTAAGCGCTAGGAACGCCGCGGCGGTTTTGTGTAAACCGCACAGAGTTCCAGAAACCGCGTGTTCGCTTCCACTTCGCCGATGCTGACCCGGACCCCTTCGTTGCCGAAGGCACGGACGGAGAGCGCCCGTTCCCCGGCGAGCTGGGCGAACTCCGCGCTGTTCGCACCCAGATCGAGCCAGACAAAGTTTCCCTGCGCATCCGGTACGAACCAGCCGAGGTCCCGGAGACCTGCTGTCACGCGGTCCCGCTCCTCCACCAGGCTTTGTACCCTTTCTACAACTTCGTCAAAATTCTGCAGGGACACCACGGCGGCCTTTTCGGCGATCTGCGAGACTGCGAACGGGGTGGCGGCAACCCGCAGGTGCTGGGTGAGCTGAGGCTGGGAAACGCTGTAGCCGACCCGGAGGCCAGCCAGGCCGTGCGCCTTGGAGAACGTCCTGAGCACCACCACGTTGGGGTACTTGCGGTACATCCGGATACCGTCCACGGCGTCTTCTGCCCGGACGAACTCCTGGTAGGCCTCGTCGATGACCACCACAACGTCCGAGGGGACGGCCTTGATGAACCGTTCGGTTTCCTCGGCAGTCAGGATGGGGCCAGTGGGGTTGTTCGGGGTGCAGAGCAGGATCACCCTTGTTCTTGCCGTGACGGCCGCGGCCATGGCATCGAGGTCATGGCGTCCGTCAGCCGTCACAGGGATTCGTACGCTCTCCGCACCTGCCAGCCCGACGCAGATGGGGTAGGCCTCGAAGGAGCGCCAGGCGTAGATCACTTCGTCCGGCTTGCCGTCATCGTTCTGGCCGGCGAACGTGGTCAGCAGCTGGGAGAGGGCGCCGAGGCTGCCGGCACCCGTGACAATGTCCTCGGCCGGCACGTCGAGGAACCCGGCGAGCGCCGTGCGCAACTTGGTGCTGAGGGGGTCGGGGTAGCGGTTGAAGTCGGTCTGGGCGGCGATCGCCTCGACCACGGCGGGGATGGGCGGCAGCGGGTTCTCGTTGGACGACAGTTTGTAGCTTGCAAGGCCGTCGACGGCGACGGGTGGCTTGCCGGCCGCGTAGCGGGGCAGCCGGTCAACCACCGGTCGGGGCCTCAGGC
Source organism: Arthrobacter sp. 05T423 (assembly GCF_056396245.1). Taxonomy (NCBI): domain Bacteria; kingdom Bacillati; phylum Actinomycetota; class Actinomycetes; order Micrococcales; family Micrococcaceae; genus Arthrobacter; species Arthrobacter sp. 05T423. The sequence continues at coordinate 189,760 of NZ_JBFTLC010000002.1, read as the reverse complement.
CCCCCGCCAAAGTCTCTGATGAAGTCATGCCACCTAGCCTATGCCTCTCATTGCCCGCGTGACGGTGCGGTATGACAGCATGGGCGCATGCGGTCTTTCATCATGCGCGTGATCATTAATGGGCTGGCGCTGTGGATTGCCAGCTGGCTCCTGCCGGGCCTGGACATCTCCACCACGGCCACCACGGAGGCAGTGGCCAAGACCGGGGTGAACCAGGGTACCGACGCCGCCGGCATAGTCCTCGCCTACCTCTTCATCGGGCTGATTTTTGGCCTGGTCAATGCGTTCGTGCGGCCGGTAGTCAGCTTCCTGTCCCTGCCCATCACCATTCTGACCCTGGGCCTGTTCACGGTGGTGATCAACGCCGCGATGCTCTACCTCACCTCCTGGATCAGCAGCTACACCCCCGTGCATTTCACGATCGACGCGTTCTTCTGGACCGCCGTGCTGGCTGCCATCATCATCACCGTCATTTCGCTGGTGGCAGACCGGCTCCCCGGCGCCCGCCACCGCTGACACCCCCGCTGACGGGAAGGATGACCCTGCCCGGACCGGGGAGTGACAGCTGTGGGACGGGCGAGGGCGGCTTGGGCGCGCGGACCAGCTGGAACCGGGTGGCCCTTGCCGCGCCTCCCGCACCCACTACCCCGGCGAGCGCGGCGGTGGACGCCACCAGCGAAGGGTCCGGGCTCGCGGAGACTGCCCGGGCTCCCGCTTCATAGTTGCTGAGCCTGTGCCCGGGGCCGAGTCCGGAGTCCTGACCGGGAGGCGTCCTGACCAGTCCGTTCAGCGTCACCGTTACCCGGTCCTTGGTGTCCGGATTGGGAAGGCCTTCACTGCCCGGAACCCAGTCCTGCCGGTGCTCCAGATGCAGGCTGCTGACGCCCTGCTCCGGGGTTATTGCCCCGACCGGCGATCCTGCGGTCAGCACATATTTGAGGTTGTACTCAGCAAGGAAGGCCTTGTCCTGGCTGAGGTTCATTGCATGGATTCCGCCCTGGCTGTAACCCACGGCCACCACCTGGTCCCCTGCCTCCGCCCCGGCCTCATGCAGGGCCGCCCGGATGGCTGCGGCGGTGTGTTCGGACCCATACCCGAATCCTTCACCGATGCCGGCCTCGTCGAAGGGGTTGGGGCCGCCGGTGTTGCCGGGCTGGGTTCCGGGAATGATCACGATGAACGCGTCCCGTCCCCCATTGGTTGTCTGGATGACCTCGATTTGGCCGGGGCCGGCGTTTTCCACCTCCCCTGCCCGGGTGAGGAGACCCGCCGGAGACGCGTCCAGGGCAATCTCCGCAGAGCCCTCCTTCAGGGCCGTGACAGGCCGCGGCCTCAGCTCGGGCAGAACGCGGTCCAGCAGCATGCGCGCAAGGGTTGGGACACTCGAGCCCGTCACGCCGGAGGCCAGTGCCATCTTCACAGCGGCATCCATGGGGCCGAGCCGAGCTCCCAGGAGCGCGGCCAGGACAGTGCCGGCCGCCACGGGGTCGCTCGAAGCGATCGCCTCGGTGGTGGCCGTGTTGGGGCGCCAGTCCCCGGACAGACCACCGTCAAAGAGTTGCCGGCCCAGCAACCACGGCGAGTCAAGGTGAAGCTGCGTCATGAGCAGGTTTGCCGTCTCGGCGGCACTGTACTCGAGCTGGCAGGCGCGCACGCCGCCGGCCAGGCGCTCCAGCGCCTCCCGCACCGCCGCCACGGACCGCTGCCCTTCCCACACGGCGGTGAGGGCCTCAGCACCACTGGCCGGATCGTCCCGCTGGTAGCTTCCGAGGGCCTCCCAGACGCTGTGGATGCCCAGTTCCACGGCTGCCAGGTCCCTGGCGAGCCCGTCCAGCTCCCGCGCTCCCGTATCAAGCTCTTCTAGCTGGAAGGAAATACCGCCTATTCCGCCCCGCACCGAGAGGACATCGTTGGAGGCCGGTTCGTAGGGACGGAGCTGCCCGCCGCTTCCGCCCGGCGTGTCCTGGGCCATCAGTAGCCGCCGGTTGCGGGGAGTGCGGACCCGGCGACGCGTGCGGAGTGCCGGCGCAGGGCGAGGGAAGCGGCCATCACTCCTTCCCGGGCGCTGCGGAGCGCAACGGCCAGCGCCCGGAGGTCCGACCTGTAGGCCAGCCCGGCGGGCGATTGCCAGTCCATGAGCTGGAGCTGCGCGAGCCTGGCCTGCACGGCATGCACCTGTTCCGCGCAGGCCTCCACCCTCCCGGCCAACAGCTGGACGTCAAAACTGCGCGACGAACACGCCGCGGCGTCGGCGGCTGTGATGCTGGCGCTCATTCGGATCCCCCAATCCGGTGTGGGCCGGCGCCGATTGCCCGTCCCTTCCCCTCTTCCTGTCCACGACGTTAAGGTGCCGGCCGCCGCCGGCGGAACGGCCGGCGTCGTCCATGTGGAGAACTGCGCATCCGGGGCTGTGGAGGAGAAGTCACACGGAATCCCGTGCTTCAGCGGGCACAGAACTTCATGAAAGAATCAGGTCATGCCTGAAACTGCCGCCACAGCTGACACCCGTACGCCCTCCGGACGCCTCGCCCTCGCCGCGTCAGGGGAACAAATCGCGCTCGGCCCGCTGGACGGCCGCTACAAGTCGGCCGTCGGCCCCCTCGTTGATTACCTGTCCGAGGCAGCCCTCAACCGCGACCGCGTCGCGGTCGAGGTGGAGTGGCTTATCCACCTGACCGGGGACAACGTCCTCCCCGGCGCTGGTCCCCTGACAGAGGACCAGCAGCAGCAGCTCCGGGCAATCGTCACCGAGTTTGATGCCGGCTCCGTCACCGAGCTGGCCGAGATCGAAGCCGTCACCGTCCACGACGTGAAGGCCGTGGAGTACTACATCGGCCGCCGCCTGCCCGGCATCGGGATCGAGAACCTGACCGCGATGGTGCACTTCGGCTGCACCTCCGAGGACATCAACAACCTGTCCTACGCACTGGGTGTGAAGGGTGCTGTGGAGGACGTGTGGCTGCCCGCCGCCCGTGCCCTTGTGGCCCAGATCAGCAAGATGGCCGAGGAGAACCGCGCGGTTCCGATGCTGTCCCGGACGCACGGCCAGCCGGCCACGCCCACCACTCTGGGCAAGGAACTTGCCGTCATCGCGCACCGCCTGAACCGGCAGCTGGAGCGCATCGCGCGGACCGAGTACCTGGGCAAGATCAACGGCGCAACCGGTACGTACGCCGCGCACGTGGCCTCTGTCCCGGGCGCGGACTGGCAGCAGGTCGCGAAGTCCTTCGTGGAGAAGCTGGGCCTGACCTGGAACCCCTTGACCACTCAGATTGAGAGCCACGACTGGCAGGCCGAGCTGTACGCCGACGTCGCCCGCTTCAACCGGATCCTGCACAACGTTTGCACGGACATCTGGAGCTACATCTCGATCGGCTACTTCGCGCAGATTCCGGTGGCAGGCGCCACCGGCTCCTCCACGATGCCGCACAAGGTCAACCCGATCCGCTTCGAAAACGCCGAGGCCAACCTGGAGATCTCCTCCGGGCTCCTGGACGTGCTGGGCTCCACGCTGGTCACCTCCCGCTGGCAGCGCGACCTCACGGATTCCTCCAGCCAGCGCAACATCGGCGTGGCATTCGGACACTCCCTGCTGGCCATTTCGAACGTGGCCAAGGGCCTGGAGCGGCTCGATGTGGCGGAGAGCGTGCTCGCCGAAGACCTTGACACGAACTGGGAAGTCCTCGGCGAGGCCATCCAGATGGTGATGCGCGCGGAAGCGATCGCCGGCGTCGAAGGCATGGAGAACCCGTACGAGCGGCTCAAGGACCTCACCCGCGGCCAGCGCGTGGACGCCGCCCGGATGCAGGAGTTCGTCCAGGGCCTGGGCCTTTCCGCTGAGGCCGAGGCGCGGCTGCTCGCGCTGACGCCTGGCAGGTACACCGGCATCGCGGACGCCCTGGTGGATCACCTGAAATAAGTACGACGGCGGTGCCGGGCTCTGCTGCCCGGCGCCGCTTCTGTTTCCGGCGGCTTTAGTTTCCGGCCGTTTCCCGCAGAAGGCTGGCCCGCACGCCTACCGTCCCGACGATGACAAGGAAAACGCGAACCATGAGGCTGCTGCTCATCCGCCACGGCGAAACTCCCGGTAACGTGCTGGGGCAGCTGGACACCGCCCACCCCGGGCCCGGGCTCACCGAACTTGGCGAGCGCCAGGCGGAGGCCCTGCCGCGGGCCCTGGTGAACGAGCCGATCAGTGCGCTGTACGCGTCCACCCTGCTCCGCACCCAGATCACCGCCCGGCCGTTGGGCCGCGAGCTCGGCCTTGACGTGGAGATCCTGGACGGCATCCACGAGATCGAGGCGGGCGCCTTGGAAAAGCTGACGGACCACGAGTCCCACCGCCGGTACATGAGCACCGTCTTCGCATGGACGGACGGCGATTTCGACCGCCGGATGCCCGCCGGGCCCGATGGGCATGAGTTCTTCGACCGCTACGACGCGGCCATCGCCAAGGTGGCCGCGGAAGCCGCCGGCACCGGCGCGGTGGCCATGGTGAGCCACGGCGCCGCGATCCGCGTCTGGGCGGGACACCGGGCAGGGAACATCGACATGGAGTTTGCCGCCCGGCACGTCCTCGCCAACACCGGCATTGTGGCGCTGGAAGGTGACCCCGACGCCGGCTGGAACCTGATCCACTGGGATGCCAGCCCCGTGGGCGGCCTGGCCCTGGCCGACCCCACCGCCGAGGACCCGACCGGAAAGAGCACGGCATAGGGCCCGGCGCCAAGTGTTCCCATGCCGCTTACCGGCAGGAAACACCGCGGTAACGGGCCGCTTCTAGCCTTGATCTGCATACCCCTTCGGCGAATCGAGGCACAGATGCAGACCAATCCCAGGCTCAACATCCGGAAAGTCAGCTGGTCTAACCCTGTGGGTGCCGATCTGCGCGCGGCGCAGCAGGCGGAACTGGACGCCCGCTTCGGATGCGCCGACCATGAACCGGGACCCAAGCCGTCCGAAGTGGATACCGCCGTGTTCATCGTGGCGTACGACAAAGGCTCCGGCCAGCCGGTGGGCTGCGGAGGCCTTCGGCTGCTCGACTCCGAAACGGCGGAAATCAAGCGCCTCTACGTTCTCCCGTACACCCGCGGTTCGGGCGTGGCCAGCTCCATCCTGGCCGCCCTCGAAGCCGAGGCCTTTGCCCAGGGCATCACCCGGATCACTGCGGAAGCCGGCTCGGCACAGACCGACGGCCGGAGCTTCTATGCCCACTCCGGTTTCGAACCGGTGCCCAATTTCGGTCCCTACATCGGCGTCGAGCACTCCTGCTGTTTCGCTAAAAGCATCGATTCCCACAGTGCCGCCCACACTGCCATGGCCTGAGGCAGGCCAGCCGTCAGTCGACGCTTCGGACGCCCCGCTCCAGGTGTGCCCGGCTGAGGGCCTCAATTTCTTCATCGCTGAGGTCATCGAAAGACTTCGCTTCCCGCTTCTCGGTGCGCGAGAACCGGACGAACATCAAAATGATGAGGGGAAGGTCCACCACCTCGGCGAGAAACCACATCAGGTCCCCGGCGAGCTGCTGGTCCCGCAGCGGTGCGGGGAACCAGGCCGCGTGGTTCCCCGGGACCGACGTTGCGCCGTCGAGGACTCCGGGGCTGAGCCGCATCAGTATCCCGGGCACCGCGTCAGCCAGCAGTTCGATGAACACAAAGATGAATTCGACCACGATCAGTGACCCTGTGCGTCCGGCCCCGTCTTCCATGATGGGCACGGTCATCAGCAACCCCATCAGGGGAACCACCAAGGTGAGCACGACCTCGGCGGCCGGGTTGGTTCGAAGCACGTAAAAGAAGGGGGTCAGGAACAGGGTGAACATCGCAAGCCCCAGCAAGGCAGCCATCAGCGTGTTGCTGAGCATGCGGACAAGCCTGTGACCCAGCACCTCTTCTATCCTCGCCGCGCCCACCGGCCCCAGAGTCCGCCTGGCCAGCGTGAGTGGCTTGCCCAGACCAATCAGCAGCGGTACCACGAACAGGTAGGAGGTCACTTTGAGTGTGAACGCCCACCGGAGGTCGTGGCTGTAGGTGCCAGGGAATCCAAAGCTCAGGGCGGCAAAGCTACCCAGGCCGAGCACGTAAAAGGCAAAACTGTTCCATAAGGGCCAGCGGATGCCCCGGCCCTTGGCTGCCACCAGCCCTTTGGTGTACAGGACCGCTGCGGCCACAAGGATGAGCAGCGCCGGCCAGTTCATGGTCCATGCCGCGAGGGCAATGCTTATCGGTGGCAAGGTCAGCAATCCTGGCCGGAAGGATGCGCGGCCAAGCCTGCGCAGTGATGGGTCGTATCGGTTTTCACGGTGTTCCTCCAGCGCCTTCCCGGTGTGCCGCGCGGGGCACTGGGACAGCGAGTTGTGGTGTGCCCTGAACCGGGCGCACCCTATCCATGGTACGGACTTGCCACCGGTACGGCATGCCATGCGACGGCGGCCGTCACACTCCCGAGGGGCGGGCCGCCGTCGGCTAATCTCGCGCTATGGAAACCAAAGACATTACGTTCCGCACCCGCAAGTGGGTGCGGCCCGAGGACCTCAACGCCAATGGCACGCTGTTCGGCGGCAGCCTGCTGAAGTGGATCGATGAGGAAGCCGCGATCTACGCCATCCTGCAGCTGGGCAACGGCCGTGCGGTCACCAAGTACATCTCGGAAATCAACTTCGTCAGCTCCGCGGTCCAGGGCGACCTGATCGAGATGGGCCTGACCGCCACCCGGTTCGGCCGTACGTCGCTGACCATGCGGGCCGAGGTCCGCAACATGATCACCCGGCAGAGCATCCTCACGATTGAGGAGATCGTGTTCGTGAACCTCAGCTCCACCGGCAAGCCGGAGCCCCACGGCTACACGGAAATCACCTACGACCGGGACCGCATCCCCACGCACCACCTCACCGAAACGCTGCAGCGGGACTAGCGCAGCCGCCGTCGTACGGGCTTTGGCCGCCCCCAGGGTTTTGACGCGCCGCCAGCCTTACCGGGAAGCCAGCCTCAGCAGCCCGTCCCGGAGCGGCTGTGCCCGTTCGGCAAGGGCCACGCCCGCCATGGCGGACGAGGCCAGCCGCAGCAGCTGGGTCCGGAGGGCGCGCTGCCGGTCATAGGCCTTGAGCGCGTCCTCCAGCGGATGGGCGTTGAGGAGTTCGGCCAGCGTGACCGCGTCCACGAGCGCCTCACACGCGCCGCGGCCGAGGTTGGGCGTCATGCCGTGGGCGGCGTCGCCCGCCAGGACGGCGCCCGGCCGCACAAAACTCCCGAGGTTGGGCGCCGTCCAGATCCTCTGTGCCAAGGTGGCGTCCGGCGTCGCCTTCCCGAGCACCGTCAGGACCGCAGGGGCGCCTCCGGCAAAGCGCTCCTTTGCCTGCTGCAGCGCCCCCGCAGCATCGACGCCAACCGGCCCGAGGGTTGAGCGGAACGAGGCGTACCAGTATGTCCGGCCACCGGACGCGGGTGTGATGCCGAACAGCTGCCCGCGTCCCCAGTACTCCCCGCCGGAGTCGGCCCGGACGGGCACGGGAAGGACGCCGCGCAAGGCCAGGTAGGGCGTCAGCCTTGCCTGCGACCTGGCGCCCCAGAAGAAGCGGCGGACCACGCTGTTGACGCCATCGGCCCCCACCAACAGGCCCGACGTCAGCGGTCCGGTAGCGGGGATCTCCTCCACTCTGCCCTCGATGCGGTGCACTGAGCCGGGCACGACGGCGTCGAGGATGCGGATGAGGTCGGCCCGGGAGATGCCCAGGACCCCGCGGACCCCGGGTGCCAGCAGTGCCGTGCCGGCCTCATCGCGCAGGGCCATCCCGCCAAACGTCGTGCCTGCCTCCCTGATCTGCGGCAGGACCCCCAGAACCGCCAGGGCTGCCTGGGCTTCCGGCCACATGGCCAGCGACGTTTCCACCGCCGGGATGCCGGGCCGCTGCTCATGGATGGTGACATCAAAGCGCCCCTGGTCCAGGCCGGCCGCGAGCGCGAGGCCGGCAATCCCGCCGCCGATGATCTTTATGGCTTCCATGGACCCGATGTTAAGCCCGACGGCGGGAGGCTAGGCGGACGGCCAGCCGGTGTAGGCCTCGGCAAGGTACGCCTGGCCGTGCCGCGAGGACACCACGGACTTCAGCTCGCCCAGCTGGCGGGCCCGCGCGAAGTCGCCGCCGTCTGCGGGTGTGTGCAGCATGGTGGTCATCCAGTAGGAGAACTGCTGGGCCTTCCAGACGCGGTCAAGGGCGCGGTCGCTGTAGGAGTCCAGGAGGGCCGTGGCGCCGCTGTTGTAGTAGCTGTCGAACCCCTCGAACAGCACCTTCACGTCGTGGATCGCCAGGTTCAGGCCCTTGGCGCCGGTCGGCGGCACCGTGTGCGCGGCGTCGCCGGCCAGGAACAGCTTGCCGTGCCGCATGGGCGTGTGCACGAAGCTGCGGAAGGGCAGGACCATCTTGTCGATAACCGGGCCTTCCTTCAGTTCGAAGCCGTTGCCGTTGACCCGGCTGCGGAACTCCGCCCAGATCCGCTCATCGTTCCAGTCGGCCACGTTTTCCTTCGGGTCGCACTGGAAGTACATGCGCTGCACGGTTTCGGTGCGCTGGCTGATGAGGGCAAAGCCGTTCTCGGAGTTGGCATAGATCAGCTCGTCGGAACTGCGCGGCGCCTCGGCCAGGATGCCGAACCACGCGAACGGGTACTCGTGGAAGTACCACTTGCGGTTCGCCTCCGGGATCTGGAAGCGGCAGTGGCTGCGTGAGCCGTCCGCGCCGGTAATGAAGTCGGCCTGGAGCTCGTACTCAACGCCGTCGGCATCGGTGAACCAGACCTTGGGCTTGTCCTCGATGTCGTGGATGGTCGTGTCGGTGACGCTGTAGCGCACGTCCCCGCCGTCGGCTTCGCGGCGGGCGGCCAGGTCCGTGAAGACGTCGGTCTGCGGGTAGAGCCAGACGGACTCCCCCACGAGTTCCTTGAAGTCGATGCGGTGGCTTTCGCCGTTGAACCGCAGCTCGATGCCGTCGTGACGGTCTCCCTGGCGCAGCACACGGTCGGACACGCCGCCGTCTACCAGCATGTTCACCGTGCCGTGCTCCAGGATGCCGGCCCGGACCGTTTCGGAGATTTCCTGCCGGCTGCGGATCTCAATCACGGTGGATTCGATTCCGGCCTTGGCCAGCAGGTGGGACAGCATGAGTCCCGCAGGCCCTGCGCCCAGGATGGCCACCTGGGTGGTGATGATCTGTCGTGCCATGGTGTTCCTCGCTCCGTTGCGTGGCCCGGTGGTCCGGGCGGAAGGTGGTTGCTGGCTAACAGTGTGCGCCGGATTGTGTGGTCGGCGTTACAGCAATTCCGCTGAATGGAATCAGCCCCCGCCGACGAAGGTTCAGCCAGCGCTCTCGCTGAGTCGCCGGGCGATGCCGCGGGCCGCCGTCTGGAGGGCCGGGACCAGCGCCTGCATGCGCATCTCCCGCAGGGGAACGACGACGCCGAGCGCCGCCACTGCGCGCTTCTGGCCGTCCAGTACGGGGACAGCAATGCCCCAGGTGTCCGGATCGATCACCCCGGCCAGTTCGGCATACCCCTGGTTGGCGGCCTCAGCCAGCCAGGCGCGCACTTCGTCGCTGCCAACCTTGCCGGCGGGATCGGCAAACTGGTCCAGGTATTCGGTCTGGACAGGCTTTGGCTGGTGTGACATCAGGGCCAGGCCGGCCGATGAGACATGGACGGCCATCCGGCCGGCGATCTGGGCCCGGTTTGCCACGGAACCCCGGCGGGACAGCCGCTCCACGAACAGTGCTTCCCAGCCGTCCAACACTGCGAGGTTCACGTTCTGGTTGAGCACGTGCTGGATGTCCTCCATGAAGGGCATCGCCGCCTGGCGCAAGGCCAGCGTTGGCGAGTTTCGGTTCACCAGCTCCCATAGCCGCAATCCCAGCCGCACCGAGCCACCGGGACTGGTTTCCAGCAGCCCGTGCGTGGCCAGCTGCCGCACCAGGCGGTGGGCCGTGGTGAGGGGCAGGTCCGCGCGCTCCGCGAGCTCGGACAGCTGCAGGACGGTGGCGCCGGCCGGGAACGCCGCGATGACGCGCACCACGCGGTCCACCACCGAATCCCCGGAGACTGAGTTGGCCACCGCATTCCTGCTTCCATTCAATGGTTTGAATTGTCCCAGATTACACCCGGACACTGCCGCCGTCCTGCCGGTCGGGGCACTGGTGGCCGTCCCGCAAGCGATCGCCGCGGCACCCGGTCTGGAGGCCGCCGTCGAACGCTCATGAGCCAGACCCTTCCGTGAACGACTGCGGCGGGTAACCTAAGGGCAGTAAGTTCACTTACCATCCTTGGAGGCTGATTCCATGACGGACCGGATTGCAGACATCTGGGGGGAGCGGACGCCCCATGGAAGCGGGCAGGCGTGGCCCGAGCGCGTGGACCAGGTCCTGGCCGAGGGGCTGACCGACGCCGATGTGGACCGCTGGGTGCAGTCGGCCTGCGTCCTGTGCAGCAACGGCTGCGGCTGCGACATCGCCGTCAAGGACGGGAAAATGGTGGGCATCCGCGGCCGTGTGCAGGACCGGGTGAACCGCGGCCGGCTGGGACCCAAGGGCCTCTACGGCAGCTGGCAGGGCGAGGAGCACCGGGACCGTCTGACCCGGCCGCTGATCCGGGTGGACGGCCGGCTGGTGGAGACGGACTGGGACACCGCCATGGGCCGCATCGTGGAGCGGAGCAAGGAACTCCTGGCCTCCAAGGGCCCGCTCAGCCACGGCTTCTACACCAGCGGACAGCTGTTTTTGGAGGAGTACTACGCGCTGGGCATCCTCGGCAAGGCCGGAATCGGCACGCCGCACATGGACGGCAACACCCGGCTGTGCACGGCCACGGCGGCGGCGGCGCTGAAGGAGACCTTCGGTGCCGACGGCCAGCCGGGCAGCTACACGGACATCGATGACTGCAGCGCCATCTTCCTCTACGGCCACAACATGGCAGAGACGCAGACGGTGTTGTGGTCGCGCGTGCTGGACCGGCTGGACGGACCGAACCCGCCGAAGCTCGTCTGCATCGATCCGCGCGACACCGAGGTGGCCCGCCGCGCCGACGTGCACCTGCCGGTTCATCCGGGCACCAACCTGGCGCTGATGAACGGCCTGGTCCGCGAGCTTTTCGCCAACGGCTGGATCGAAGCGGACTACATCGCGGAGCACACCCTCAACGTGGAGCAGTTGCGCAGCGTGGTGGAACCGTGGACACCGGAGAAGGTGGCCGAAGCCTGTGGCGTGGACGCTGCGGACGTGCGGCGCGCGGCGGAGATCTTCGGCACCGAGGAACGGGTGCTTTCCACTGTCCTGCAGGGTTTCTACCAGTCGGCCCATGCGACGGCGTCCGCGTGCCAGGTCAACAACCTGCATCTGCTCCGGGGCATGCTGGGCCGGCCCGGCTGCGGTCTGCTGCAGATGAACGGCCAGCCCACCGCCCAGAACAACAGGGAATGCGGCGCCGACGGCGACCTGCCGGGCTTCCGTAACTGGGAGAACCCGCAGCATGTGCAGGACCTGGCCCGGCTGTGGAACGTGGACCCCGGCGTCATTCCGCACTGGGCCCCGCCCACCCACGCCCTGCAGATCTTCCGCTATGTCGAACAGGGCTCCATCGGGCTGCTGTGGATTTCCGCGACGAACCCGGCCGTGTCCATGCCCCAGCTGGAACGCATCCGGCACATCCTGGACAAGGACAATCTGTTCCTGGTGGTGCAGGACATTTACCTGACCGAGACGGGGCAGTATGCCGACGTCGTCCTCCCCTGCGCCGCCTGGGGCGAGAAGACCGGCACCTTTACGAACGTTGACCGGACGGTCCATCTGTCCGAAAAGGCCGTGGATCCGCCTGGCGAGGCAAGGAGCGACCTCGACGTTTTCCTGGACTACACTCGCAGGATGGAGTTCACGGACAAGGACGGCCGGCCACTCCTGGACTGGTCCGGTCCCGAGGACGGCTTCGAGGCATGGAAGGAATGCTCGCGCGGCCGCCCGTGCGACTACACCGGCCTGAGCTACGGGAAACTCCGGGGCGGCAGCGGCATCCAGTGGCCCTGCACCGACCAGCAGCCGGGAGGGACCGAGCGGCTGTACACCGACGGAGAATTCCCCACCGGTCCGGAGTACTGCGAGTCCTTCGGGCACGACCTCCTCACCGGCGCCACCACGGGCGAAACCGAGTACAAGGCAACGGTTCAGCCCGGGAAGGCCTGGCTCAAGGCCCTCGATTACACCCCGCCCCATGAGGAACCCGACGCCGACTACCCGCTGCGCTACACCACCGGACGGACGGCGTACCATTTTCACACGCGGACCAAGACCGGGCGCAGCCGCCGGCTCAACGCCGCCGCGCCGGAACCGTGGATCGAGATGTCAGTGGAGGATGCCGCACGTGCCGGCTGCCAGGAGGGGGACATCGCCCGGGTGACGTCCCGGCGCGGCAGCCTCGAAGTTCCGGTTCGGGTCGGCGACATCCGCCCGGGCACCGTCTTCGCGCCGTTCCACTACGGCTACTGGGACACATCCGACGGCGGTGCCGGCACCGCCGTCGGGGTTAAGCCCGACGACGGCCGGCACCGGGCGGCGAATGAGCTCACCATCACCGAATGGGACCCGGTATCCAAGCAGCCGCTCTTCAAGAACGCCGCTGTCCGGGTAGAAAAGCTGCGGAGCGGCGACGGCCCGTCGAAGGCTCCGGAGACCACCGCATCCCGCCGCGCGACAGGAGCGCAGCGATGAAACTTCCCGTCTATATCGGCCTGCTGGACGAGGCGGAGGCCACGCTCGCGTCGTCGTTCCGTGTGGTGGCGGAGGGCCACGGCGACGAGCCCGACGTGCATTTCATCCTGCAGACGTTCGCCAAGAAGTGCGACGCCCACCGGGCGGCGCTGAAGCCGGTCATTGACCGGTACGGCGAGGACGTCGAGGGCGAGGAGGAGCACCGGCTGACGGCCAATGGCGTGAAGGAGGTCCGGTCCGGGCCGCTGGCGTTGATGCTTGACCTGCAGGACCTGTACGTGCTGGTCAACCACATTGACGTCACGTGGATGATGGTGGGGCAGGCTGCCAAGGGCGATCGGGACAAGGAGCTCCAGGGCGTGGTGCAGCAGTGCGAGGGCGACTCCCAGCTGGAAATCCGCTGGCTGCAAACGAGGATGAAGCAGGCCGCACCGCAGGCGCTCCTGATGGCTGAATGACTGGGGTGGCTGAATGACTGGTCGCTGACTGAAACCGCGGGTCAGCGCGCCGCCACCCCCGCCGAAGTCCGCCGCGAAATCCGGGACCACACGGCGGGGGCCAGCACCACGGCGGTACCGACGGCGGCGCCGATCACCGTTTCCACGATCCGGTCGCGGAGCAGGATGCCGGGTGCTGCCGGTGCGACGAGCAGCGTGGAGATCAGTGCCAGCGGCGTCACAAAGACCTGGGCCAGCACGTAGTTCCGGGCAATGAAAAGCTCGGCGCCGAACTGGCAGATGGCGATCACCAGGACCGTCTGCCACGGCACGGGCTGCAGCAGCAGGATGCCCGCCAGGAGGATCAGGCCCAGGACGGTGCCGATGATCCTCTGGACGCCGCGGGCGATGCGGTGCCGCGTGGTCCGTCCCACCAGCGGAACAACGGCCGCCACCATGGCCCAGTAGTTGTGCCCGAAGCCGAGCATCTGGCCAACGACGGTGGCGAGGGTTCCCGCGAGACCCGCGGCCACGAGATAGCCCACCGCCTCGAGCCCGGCCGCGCGCTTCTCCTCCGCCGTAAGCCGGACGGGCGCAGGCATTTCCCACGGTGTCCGGTGGCTCCGCAGTACACGGGACGACAGCCCCACGGCAAGGCAGAAGAGCGTGGTCAGGACGGACATCAGCATGCACTGCCACAGCGGCGGCTGGCTGGGAATCGACGCGATCGCGGCGAACGCGAAGATGTGGAACAGCGAGCCCGCCGGCCGGTGCCGCCAGCGGGCGATCACCAGCGAGCAGCCGCCGGCGACAAGCGTAGTGGCCAGCACCTGCAGCCAGATGCTCACCTCCTGGGCCAGGCCGCCGGCGTGCACGATCCGTGCGGTGAGCGAAGCCAGGAGGATCACCAGGAGCATGAGCCCACCGGCCCGGATCTGGATAAAGAACCGCTTGCGGTGCAGCTCGCCGCGGCCATAAATGCCGGTGAACGCGCCGAAGGAAGCAAAGATCGCCAGGTCCAGGCGGCCCAGCAGCACCAGGGTGATCAGCGGCACTAACACACCCACGGCGCACCGCACGGCGACGTGATGATCCTTATTTGCCGGGGCAAGGGTGAACATCTCGGCCAGCAGGTTCACGGGGGAATCGCGCCTTTCGTTGCAGTTTGGAACTGACGACGGCGGCACTGGCGTCCAGATGCCAGTTTAACGGGGACGGCCCCCGCCTTTCCCCCGGAGGCCGCCTGCTGCCCTGTTGCGTTCGTCTCTCTGGCTGTTCGTGTCTACCGTTCCCGGGCCTGCTTGCCGGGGCCTACTTTGTGGCGTTGGTGCGCGCCTCCACGGTGACCACTTCGAAGGTCTTGGCGTTCGGCACTCCAAACTTGGCATTGACGGCGGCGAGGGTGTCATCGAAGAGTGCGGCCGTCGTCGGGACGTTGAAGTGCGGGCTGGTGATGACCTCCCGCAGCTTTGCTGTTGATTCGTGGAAGTTGACCCGGAGCCTGCTGACCTGGTTGGAGTTCTGCACGGCCCAGACGGTATTGCCCCTGACCAGGATGCCGTCGACGTTGGGCACCTTCACGCCCGTGATCGCAGTGCTGGCACCGGTCCGCGGGCTGACCGTGTACAGCGCCGCGTTGCCCGAGTGGGCCACCACGAGCCGGCGGGCGTCGCGTGAGTACGCGATGCCGTTGAGGTTGAACTGCGCCTTGGTGTCCGCCGCGGGACCCGTGACGGCCAGTGTGCGCACGGTGCCGAGGTCGCCGTCGTCGTCCACCGGTATGAAGTACAGCTCAGCCTGCCGCGAGTTGGTGAACCAGGCGCCGTGGTCCGTGAGCGCCACATCGTTGATGAAGGCCTCCTTCTTGGTCAACTGGTAGGTCTTGACTGTCTTCCCCGTGTCGGTGTCGTACACATAGGCCTGGCCGGTGGGGCCGCCGGCCACGAACAGCAGATCGTTGTCCCGGTCCACCTTCATGCCCACGGCCATCCTGCCGGCAGGCGCATCGATGAACTTGGTCGCTTTGTTGTTGCGGATGTCGCCGCGGTAGATGTCCCCGGTGACCAGGTCACCTGCGAAGAACCTGGTGCTTCCGGCGGCTGCGATGCCTTCGGCGCCCTTGGCCCCGTCCAGCAGGATGACCGGGGCGACTTCCTCCGCACGGGACTGCGCGGACTGGGCCTCTCCGGCGGAGGCGACGGGTGCGGGGACCAGGAGCGCGGCGAGGGCGAGGAACCCTGCGGCGGCACGGCGGCGTGTATGACCTGTACTGATGCTGATGGGCATGGCGGTGCTCTCCACGAGTCGACTTTTCCGTGCGAGCAGGCCGTTGTACGGGAGCTCCGCACGCTGGTCCCTTCAGTGTAGGGACCAGGCCGGAGGCTGGCCATAGCCCGAGTTTTTGTCCAGATATTGGCCGCAAAAGCCCCATCAGCGGCCATTATCTGGACAAAAACTCCATGCATCCGGGGGGAATGTTCGCGCGACCGGAACGCGCGGGCAATCCGCCGGTAACAGCGGCCCGGCAGGCTGGAACCATGAAGCCCCACACGCCAGAGCCCCGCCAGCGGAACCGCCACACGCAAAATCGCCACAAGCCCAACCCCGCCGCGGCTGAACTGAGCTGTGAAGTCTGCGGGCAGATGCCCGAACCCACCAAGACACGCCTCACGGTGGCCAATGTCGCCGTCATGCTCCCGATCGAGGTGCTGGTGCACGCGCTGGTGGTGCAGACGCATCTGCCGTATCTGGCCAAGGTGCTGGTCCTGACCCTGACGGCCACCGTCCTGGTGATCTGGGTGGCCGAGCCGTCCGCCGCGAGAATCCTGCGGCGGTGGCTCCACGCCCCCGCGCTCCGTCACCGACGGCGGCTCGGTACTGCGCCTGCGCTCTGGCGTGCCCGGACGGTCCTCCGCGACGAGCCAGGCTCCCTCAAGCGGGTCACCAGGTCCCTGGCGCAGCTGGACACCAACATCCTGGGCATCCACGTCCATCCGGTCCGGGGCGGGGTGATGGATGAATTCGTGCTCTCCGCCCCTGGTGAGGTCAGCGAGCGCCAGCTGCTCGAGGCCCTGACCGACGGCGGCGGCCGGAGCGCGCAGGTCTGGCCCACCACCGCCCTGGCCATGGCCGACGGGCAGACCAGGGCCCTGAGCCTGGCTGCACGGATCGCCTCCACGCCGGAGGAACTTCCGCTGGCCGTGGCGGAACTGCTGTCCGCCCGGATCCTCGACCCCGGCAGCGAGTCAGCCCGCCACAGCCAAACGAACGGTGCCGCAACGAACGACGCCGGCACCCTCCTGAAGATCCCCACCGCCTGGCACGGACCCATCACCTTCTTCCGTCCGGGCGAGCCGTTTACGCCGGCCGAATCGGCCCGGGCCCACCGGCTCGCGGAGCTCGCCGAAATCCTGGCGCACCGGCACGAATCCGGGCTCACTTCCGCGCCGGGCGGGTCCCCAGCAGCATGTTCAGCCCCCAGCCGATGAGTGTAGTCATGACTACGGCCGCACCAACAGACGCCAGCTGCGCCGGTGTGGAGAGGATGCCCAGACTGACGATCAGCGTCGTCGCTCCCGCCGGCGGATGCGGCATGCCGGTCCACGTCAGCACCAGCGTGGTCAGCGCCACCGACAGGGCCCCGGCGATGACGTGCAGCGGCGTCAGCCCGCCCACGGGAGCCGAGGGCTGGTCCTGCAGCCCAAAGGCGTAGAGGCACAGGGCACCTGCCACCAGCCCGACGCCGTGGCCGGCGAGGGCGTTGACCGGCCGCGAGGCCTCCTGTTCAGGGGACTCGAAGAACAGCATCACCGTAGGGCCGAGGCTTGGGAAAAGCCACGGGAGGTGAAGGAGAACGCCGACGACTCCGCAGAGTCCCAGGACCACGATCACCAGGGCGGCCGCATACACGCCAGCCCCGAGCCCGTGCCATTGGCTTTTCATTCTCTCCAGCAAAGAAGCCTGTGCCATCGCCGATCCTCCCGGGTCCTGCAACGCCCTGCGTCCGGCGTTGTGGTGACCCGTACCCCGTCGGCCACAGGCTTACGCGGACCAACAGCCGGGATCCAGTCCCGTCAGAACCCGGAGGGGTAGCGGGGTGTGTAGCTCCCTTCGAGGCGCCGGATCTCCGATTCAGTCAGGTCAAGCTCGACGGCGGCAGCGGCGTCGTCGATATGCCGTTCCTTCGTCGCCCCGATGATGGGGGCGGTGACGGCGGACTTGCCCGCGCTCCAGGCCAGGGCGATCCGGGCCATGGGCACGCCACGTTCGTCGGCAATGGCGGCGACTGCATCGACGATGGCTTTGTTCGCGTCCTCGTCCTGCCTGTACAGGCCCTTGCCGAACTCGTCCGTGTCCTGCCGAGCCCCGGATCCGGCAGCACCCCACGGCCTGGTCAGGTTTCCCCGCGCCAGCGGGCTCCAGGGGATGACGCCCACGCCGGTTGCCTGGCAGAACGGGTGCATTTCGCGTTCCTCCTCCCGCTCGAGGAGGTTGTACTGGTCCTGCATGGACACGAACCTGGTCCAGGCGTTCAGCTCCGCCACGTGCTGCATGCGTGCGAACTGCCAGGCCCACATGCTTGACGCCCCGATGTAGCGCGCCTTGCCCGCCTTCACGACGTCATGCAGAGCCTCCATCGTCTCCTCGACGGGAGTCACCGGGTCATAGCGGTGGATCTGGTAGAGGTCCACGTAGTCGGTGCCAAGCCGGGTCAGGGACGCGTCGATCTCGTGCATGATCGCGGCCCGGCTGAGGCCGGCCCCGTTGCGTGCCTGGCGCATCCGGCCGTGGACCTTGGTGGCGATCTGGACCTCCTCGCGCGGGGCCAGTTCCTTGAGCAGGGTGCCGGTGATCTCCTCGCTCGAGCCGGCAGAGTACACATTGGCTGTGTCGAACGTGGTGATCCCCGCCTCGTAGGCACGCCGCACGAACGGCCTGGCCTCGTCGAGCCCCACGCTCCACCCGTGCGAGCCCTTGCCCGGGTCGCCGTAGCTCATCATGCCCAGGACGACGGCGCTGATTTCCAGCCCGGAGTTTCCAAGTCGGACCGTTTTCATTGGGTTCTCCCTTTCGAGTCTTGCCATCCGGCCGGTAGTCACAATTCGTTTTTTCGCAGGCCACGGCCATCTTCACCGAAAACCCTTGACAGTGTCCCACGCCGCTCCTTACCTTGAGTTTGGGATCCCAAAATGGGATCCCAAACGGCGGGTCTTTCCTCCGGCGCCGACCCCGACAACTGCCAGCCCGAAGATCCCGCCGAACCGCGGCGGCACCGCCCACTTCATCCCCTTTCCCTGTCCGCACCTTCCCGCAAAGGAGAAGCTGTGTCTCTCCCAGATACTGAAGCAGTGACAACCCACGCCCAATCCACCGAACCCCGCGGCACGAAGCCCGGCAAGGACGGAGTGCAACGACGCACCAACGTCCGCTGGAAGCTCTTCCTGCTGCTGCTCGTGCTGGTCTCCGTCAACTACGTCGACCGGGGTTCCATCTCGGTCGCCCTCCCAATCATCCAAAAAGAATTCAACCTCGCCCCGGAGCTCGTGGGCCTCCTGCTCTCGGCCTTCTTCTGGACCTACGCCCTGATGCAGATCCCGGTGGGACTGCTGATCGATAAGTTCGGTCCGCGCAAGGTCATGACCGCTTCCTGCCTGGGCTGGGGTGCCGCCACCGCCGCCTCAGGCATGGCCGGCGGCTTCCTCAGCATGTTCATCGCCCGCCTGGGCATCGGCGTCACCGAGGCCGGCGTCATGCCGGCCGGCGGCAAGCTGAACGCCATCTGGATGCACAGGTCGGAGCGGGGCCGCGGCGCGACCATCCTGGACGCCGGCGCTCCCCTCGGCGCGGGCCTGGGCGGCATCCTCATCTCCGTGCTCATCGCCTCCACCGGCAGCTGGCGGACGTCCTTTGTCATCGCCGGCGCCGCCACCGTGCTCATGGGCCTCGCCGTCTGGTGGTACGTCCGCGACAATCCCCGCCAGCACCGCCGCGTCAACGCGGCCGAGGCCGACTACATCGAGGCCTCCCACGCCGAGGAGGACGCCGAGGCGCAGCTGGACGGCAGCAAGGGCAAGCGCGCGCTGCTCCCCTACCTGAAGTTCCGTTCCTTCTGGGCCATGTGCTTCGGCTGGCTGGGCTTCAACGGCGTGTTCTACGGCCTGCTCACCTGGGGCCCGCTGTACCTCGCCCAGGCCAAGGGCTTCGACCTGAAAACCGTCGGCTGGTCCACCTTCGTGATCTTCGGGGCCGGATTCGTCGGCGAGATCCTGGGCGGCACCATCGCCGACAAGTGGCGGGCGTCCGGCGCCTCCGCCAACCGCGTCATGCGGACTCTGCTGGGCATATCCAGCGTCGTGGTGGTGGGCGGCCTCGTCGGGGTGACCGTCGTCGCGGACCCGACCACCGCCGTCGTCCTTCTCTCCGTGGTGATGTTCTTCCTCCGCTGGGTGGGCCTGTTCTGGAGCATCCCGTCCATCCTGGGCGGCCGCACCAACGCCGGCGTCCTCGGCGGGGCCATGAACTTCAGCGGCAACATCTCCGGCTTCGTCACACCGATCGCCGTCGGCCTGATCGTGGGAGCCACCGGCTCCTACACCTGGGCGCTGCTCTACTTCGTGGGATCCGCCATCATCATGGGGGTCTCCGTGCTCACCCTGAATTACAACAAGCGCCTGCCTGTCTAAGCTGGGCAGCAAACCCCAGCTCCCGCCGCCGGGAGCGCAAAGCCACCAAAAATCCGAATGGAGCACCATGCTTACCGCAGAAGAGACCCAGGATAAGGAACGCCCCCTCCGCGAGGCCGTCCGGGACACCCTCCGCACCAGGATCTTTGAGGGGCATTACGCTCCCGGCACCCGGCTCGTGGAACGCGACCTGGCCACCGAGTTCAACGTCTCCCGCCTTCCCGTCCGGGAGGCCCTCAGGATGCTCCGCCAGGAAGGGCTCATCAGCGACCGCGGGGCCCGGGGCGCGGAAGTCAGCACGCTCAGCGCCAAGGACGTCGAGGACCTCTTCGACGTCCGGCAGTCACTGGAGGTGCTGGCCTGCCGGCTCGCCGCCACCCGCGCCACGGCTGAGGACCTCGGCCACCTGTTGGGGCTGCTGGACGAGGCCGACCGCTGCCTCGCCAAGGGTGCCGTGATCGAGGCGCACCGGGCCAACAGCGAATTCCACGACGCCATCACCGGCATCGCCGACAACAACTTTCTCAAATCCGCGCTGGAACCCCTGCAGGGGCGCATGCACTGGCTGTTCCGCCACGTCAGCGACCTGCCGGAACTGATCCAGGAACACCGGGACCTGTACGGGGCCATCGCCAGCGGCGACCCTGACCGCGCCGCCGCCCAATCGGCGTCGCACATCGGGAAGTACCGCGAACAGTTCCCCGAGGACTTCCAGAAAACGGAACCAGCCCTGCACCGGAAGAAAAAATGAAGCTTCTTGTCATCAACCCAAACATCAGCGACGACGTCACCGCGCTGATCGAGTCCGAGGCCCGGCGTTCGGCCTCCCCCGGCACCAGCCTGGTGGTCCGCACGGCCGGCCACGGTGTGGAGTACATCGAAACCCGCTTTGAGTCGCTCATCGCCGCGGGCGCCGTCGCCGAGATGATCGCCGAACACACCGCCGGCGCCGGGTCCCCTAACGCTGATCCCGACGCCGGCCCGATGGACGGCGTCGTGGTTGCGGCTTTCGGGGACCCGGGGATGCCGGCCCTGAAGGAGCTGGCCGACGTACCCGTCATCGGCATTACCGAGGCCGCCCTCTGCGCCGCGGCGCTGCAGGGCCACCGCTTCTCCATCATCGCCATCTCGGACCGGATCCGGCCGTGGTACCTGGACTGCGTGGAGCGGTTCGGCCTCGGCGGCCGGCTGGCCTCCATCCGCTCCATCAATGAGTCCCTGAACGCCATCGGCTCGGTGCAGCAGGACTTCAAGGAAACCCTCCTGGCACTCGGCCGGCAGGCCGTCGCGGAGGACGGGGCCGACGTCGTCATCCTCGCCGGAGCGCCCCTGGCGGGCTTGGCCAGGGAACTCCGGGGGCAGATCCCCGTGCCCGTGGTGGACGGCATTTCGGCCGGGATCCGGATGGCCGAGGCCGTGGTGGGGCTCCAGTCCGGCCTGCACCGCGCCGGCGCGTTCGCCCCGCCGCCGGTTAAGGCCCGGCAGGGCCTGTCCCAAAATCTCGACGCCGCCCTGACCACCGCCCAGACGGCGTCGAACGCCGCGGCGGCGTCAGCAAACTAATCCCAGCAAACTTCCCCCATCAGCTTCCCAGTCAGGAGGACAACGATGTCCCGCATCCCCGAACTCGTCATCGCCAACGGCACCGTGGTCAACAGTTTTGGCCGCCGGCACGCCCACGTCGTGGTGGTGGACGGCAAAATCAACCAGTTGCTTGACGCCACGGAACCCGCACCCGACGCCCGCCGCACCATCGACGCCACCGGCCAGCTGGTCATCCCCGGCGGCGTGGACGGGCACTGCCACGTGGCCCAGGTGACCGGCCGGTTCCGCACCCGGGACGATTACCGGACCACGTCCACCGCGGCCCTGTGGGGCGGCACCACCACCATCATCGACTTCGGCATCCCCCGCGACGCCCGCGAAACCCCGCTGGCCGCCGTGCTCAACAAGAAGGAACTGGCGCAGGAGTCCCGCTGCGACGTGGCCCTCCACGGGTCCGTGGTCAGCTGGGACGAGACCGTGCCGTGGCAGCTCGAACAGCTCGCAGCCGAGGGCGTCCGCTCCGTGAAGATGTACACCACCAACCGCGGCACCACGATGGCCGACGGGAACACCATCCTGAAGGTGATGCGCGAAATGGTCAGGCTGGATGGACTCACCTACATCCACGCCGAGCACGATCCCATCATCGCGGACTGCACGGCGCAGCACGCCGACGACGGCAGGATCGGCATCGAGCACCTGCACCGCACCCGCCCCGAGCTGGCCGAGGAAATCTCGGTCCGGGAAACCCTCGCCATGGCCCGGTACGCAAAGGCCCCCGTGTACTTCGTGCACCAGTCCACGCCCGGCGCGGTCGACCTGGTCACCGAGGCCCGGGCCCGCGGCCAGGAAGCGTACTCCGAAACGTGCCCGCACTACCTCACGCTCGATGACACGGTGTACGGCTCGGCCTTCCCGGAGTGGTACGCCTGCTGCCCGCCGATGCGCAGCCCGGAGACGGTTGCGGCGCTCAAGGAGCGGCTGGCCGACGGCGCCATCCACACCGTGGCCTCGGACCATTCCTGTTACGACCTGACCCAGAAGCGCGAACGGACCGACGATATCCGGGCCATGCCGCACGGCCTCCCCGGCGTGGAGACGCGCATGCCCGTCACGTTCACCGCCATGGCCGAAGCCGGCTGCACCGTGGAGGACTTCGTGGAGGTTTTCTCCGCCGGCCCGGCGCGCATCAATGCCCTGCCCGGGAAGGGCACCATCGCCGAGGGCTTCGACGCCGACTTGGTGCTGTTCGATCCCGTGGAGAAGCGGGCCGTGGACGGCGGCGCCCTGCACATGGGAACCGACTTCTCGCCGTTCGACGGCCGCACGCTGGCCGGCTGGCCCGCCGTCGTGGTGTCCGCAGGCCGTGTGGTGCT
Organism: Arthrobacter sp. 05T423; assembly: GCF_056396245.1. Classification (NCBI taxonomy): domain Bacteria; kingdom Bacillati; phylum Actinomycetota; class Actinomycetes; order Micrococcales; family Micrococcaceae; genus Arthrobacter; species Arthrobacter sp. 05T423. The sequence continues at coordinate 166,980 of NZ_JBFTLC010000002.1, read as the reverse complement.
GGACCGGGAGGGCTTCCACGATCCCGGGGCCGTGGGCCGATTCGTGGCCCGGAACGGGTTCCGGGAACACCTTGCCGCCGCTGCCGATCTGTCGCCCGCTACCCTCTAGGAACACTCATGGCTTCTCCAAACCGCGTTACCCCACCAGCCCGCCCGACCCGGATCGGCATGATCGTGCCGTCCTCGAACACCTGCCTGGAACCGCAGAGCTACCGCATCCTGGGCGACCGCACGGACGTCACCATCCACTTCACCCGGATTCCGGTCACCCGGATTGCGCTGGACGATTCATCCGACAGGCAGTTCGACCCCGCCGTCATGCGCGAGGCCGCCAGGCTGCTGGCGACCGCGGACGTGGACGTGATCGCTTGGAACGGCACGTCGGGGTCGTGGCTGGGGTCCGGGCACGACCGCGACCTCGTCCTTGAAATCACCGACGCCACCGGCATTCCCGCCACGACGTCCACCCTCGCGTACCTGGAGGCGTTCCGGTCCTTCCGCACCGAGCGGATCGGGCTGTTCACGCCGTACACGGCGGACGTCAACGAGGCCATCATCAAGTCCTATGAGCGCGAGGGCATCAAGACCGTCAGCCACCGCTGCCTGGGACTGAGCGACAACGAGTCCTTCGGCCGGGTCACCGATGATGAAATGCGTCCAGGCTCCCGGGAGCTCGCGGCGGACGCGCCCGATGCGCTGATCTACCTCTGCACCAACCTCTACGGCGCCAACATGGCGGCCGAAATCGAGGCGGGCACGGGCGTCCCGGTGCTGGACTCGGTTGCCGTCACGCTGTGGCACTGCCTGAAGCTCGCCGGATCCCCCTTGCTGGCACCAAGGTGGGGCACGCTGCTCGGCGACTGAGTGCCTCCATCCGGACTGGCATCTACATCCGGACTTTGAGCGCCCCGGGGTCCACCCGGATGGACACGTGGTTCACCGTGCCCACGTGGTCGCCGTCGAGCTGGAACTCCTCCTCGTGCTCCAGCGTGACCTCGATCTTCTTGCCCTGGAAGTACTCCGCCGATTCCTTTTCGTTCGTCCTGCGGCCGAAGATGCCCGCCGCGACGCCGAGCCAGCCGAGGCGGCCGCGGGGGGCCAGGATCAGCAGGTCCAGGACGCCGTCGTCGATCTTCGCCTCGGGGAAAATCTCGATGCCGCCCATGATCCGGCCGCAGTTGCCGGCCATGACACTGCGGATCCGCCGCTTGACCGGGTGCTTGTCGTCCACCTTGACGGTGGCCCTGACCGGCTTGCCCGGCAGCTTCCGGATGCCGGCTTCGACGTACGCGAGCCAGCCCATGCGGTCCTTGAGCGCGTCCACCGTGTCCGCCATGATCGCGGCGTCGTAGCCCACGCCTGCCATCACCAGGAAGACGTGCTCGCCGTCGGACCCGTCAAAGGTGGCCCTGGCGACGTCCACCGTGCGGTCCGTGCCGTTCAGCACGTCGTACGCCGCGGAAACGGGATCGGAGATGTCCACACCCATGTTGCGGGCCAGCAGGTTGCCGGTGCCCAGCGGCACCATCCCCATCGGGGTATCGGTGCCGGCCAGCGCCTCCGCCACGCACCGCACGGTTCCGTCGCCGCCGGCGGCAATGACGACGTCGACCCCCGCCTCCAGCGCCTCCCGGGCCTGGCCTACTCCCGGGTCTTCGACGGTGGTTTCCAGCCACAGCGGCTCGGCCCAGCCCTGCGTGTCGCACAGCCGGATCAGCGAGGCGCGGAGGCCGGCACCAACAGCCTTGGCGGGGTTGACCACCACGGCGGCCCGTGGCGGCGAGGAAGCATTTTGCGCTGTCATGGTGTCCTTCGGCTGGGGCGGGCGGGCCCGAAAGCCCCGGAACTCAAATCGTAACCGCGATCCCGCGATATGGGCACGAACCTATCGATCCGGCTGATACTTGCGAAGGGCAACCGGCCCTCAACCGGCGGCCCTCACCCCGCGGGCCGGGCGCGGCGGGAGCTACGGTCCATCACCGATGCCCCGGCAGCCGCGAGGATCAATGCGGAAGCCAGGAACAGGGGAAGCTGCGGCTCCCCAGTCATCGCAGCGCCGGCGGCGGCTGTTCCCGCTGACCCGGCGGCGATTTTGAGGGCACCAACCCAAACAAACACCTGCCCCCGGACGTGCGGCGGGGCAAACTCGCTGCGCGCGGCCAGCGTTGCCGCGAAAAAGTACGAGTTCATGACCCCCGCGGCTGCGTATGCAGCGACGGCAGGCGCAAAGGACGCCGACAACGCGGCTACGGCGAGCGCCGCGGCCACGAAGCCGGCAAGCCGGGTGACCAGCCGGTCCGCATCGCCCCGCAGCGGACGGCACATCACGCCGGCCGACCCGGCCAGGCCGCCCAAACCGTACGCCGCTGTCAGAACGCCGGCGGCGGCCGGCGGGACCTGGAACATGGCGGTGGAGGCGACGGCGGCGATGGGAAGCGCCGCAACGGAGAATGCCACGGTGACGGTCAGGTACAGCGTCCGCCGAAGTCTGCCCGTAGCAGTCATGAGCCGCAGCGTCTGGACCGGCCTCGGAACATCGGCTGCGCCAGCAGCGGGGGGAACGAAGGGCAGCAACCGCACGACGCCGGCAGCCACGAACGTGCCCGCCGCCAGGATGAGCGCGGCTGCTGTGGGTCCCACCCAGGCAAAGACAGCGGCCACGACGCTCGGCCCGATGGTCCCGCCGATTCCGTAGGTGGCCACGTCCCAGCCCTGGGCACGGCGCTGGCTGACCTGGTCCGGGCCGGCGATAGCGGGAAGGCGGCTGCTGATGCCGCCGGTCAGCAGGGGCCCCACCATCCCCGAAACCACCAGCAAAACGCCCGTGACCGCCGGCCAGACCAGCGGGTACAGCAGCACGGCGGCTGCGAGGGTGGCGCCATGGACGACGCACGCCCATGCGATCAGGACCCGTCCGTCACGGCAGGAGTCCAGGCTCCGCGCCACGACCGGCCCCAGGAGGTGCGGCGCGGTGATGCAGGCGCCGAGCAGGCCGGCAAGCCAGCCCGGCGCCCCGCTGGTGCTGACCATGAGGACAATCGCCACAACGGCTCCGCCGTCCGCGGTGCGCGCCAGCGTCGCGGCCGCCACGTAGCGGCCCAATCCCCCGCGGGCCCGGGCCGGGTCCGGCGCTATTTGCTCGGCAGTTCCGCGCTTCAGGCCGTCCATGCCGCACCTGCTCAGGAGCCTAATCCGCTGAGGCGCAGTGCCTCCTGGACCTTGGCGCGACCCTCAACGTCCAGGCTTTGCAGTGGGCGGGGCAGGCACGGTGCCTCCACGAAGCCAAGGACTTCAGCCATGGTGGCAACGACCCGCAGGCTTCCGAAACTGCGGAAGAGCGCCCACACGGGCTCCAGCGCGGCAGAGGCTTCCAGTGCCTGGTCGCCCTGACCGGCGAGTTGGCCGGCGAGTTGGCCGGTTTGATGGCTGGCCCGGGCGAGGTCAACGACGGTCCTGCCGGTCTTGGGAAACAGACCAGCGAGGACTGAGTACCAAACGTCGCACCCGGAGAGCAGGGCTTCCGCCGCGGCCCAGTCACCGCTGATGCCCAGGGAAACACCCTCCGGAACTGCTGCCCGGAGCCTGGCGATGCGGCTGGCGGCTTGACCCGGTGCCGGGGGCGGGAACTTGATCGATGCGATGCCGGGAAGTTCGGCGATGCGGCCGTGGAGTTCGTCGGTGAAGGTGAACCCGGTGGTGGCCGGGTTGTCGTAGACGGCTATCGGCAGATCGGACGCCGACGAGACCTGGCGGTAGAGGCCATAGACCTCTTCTTCAGTCAGCCGCTGATACGACACCGGCGCCAGCAGCAGGCCCGAGGCACCCGCGATTTGGGCATCTTCAACGCAGTCCAGCACGTCACGGGTGCGCATGGCACCGACGCCTGCCACGACGGGCGTTCCCTGAGCAGCTTCGACGCCTGCCTCCACCACCTTGCGGCGTTCCTCGCGGAGCAGATAAGTGTAGATGCCTGTCGAACCGAGCACACCGATGGAGTCCACCCCGGCATCAACGCACCGCGAGACCAGCCGCACAAACGCGGCTTCGTCGACGTTGTCCCCGGCGAGCGGAGTCAGGGGAAATGCGCACAGGCCGTTAAACACGGGGGCGTGTCCTCTCTTCAGTTCAGCTTCGGTTTGCTTCCCTTCATGCTCACAGCCCGATTGGTCCTAGCATAGATCCAAGAATCAAGGATTCAGGAGGACCAAGATCGAAGCCGAACTGCCGCTGGTCCTGGACCACCAGAGCCGCGTTCCGCTGGCCGCCCAGCTGGTCGGCCGTCTCCGGGAAGCGATCCTGGACGGAGCCCTGGGGCCGGAACACAGCCTGCCTGCATCGCGGCGCCTTGCCGCCGGACTGGGCGTCTCCCGCGGAGTGGTTGTCCGCGCTTACGAGCAGCTCACGGGTGAGGGATATTTGGAAAGCCGGGGCTCGGCCGGCACCCGCGTGGCGGTCCGCTCCGACGGCCGGGGCATGGCGTCCGGAGGCACCCGGGCCGCGTCCGGCCAGGACCAAAGCGCGACGATCGACCTGACCCCGGGACGGCCGTCCGGCACCCCGTTCCGTGACCGCGACTGGCGGGCCGCGTGGCGGAAGGCAGTGGCCGAGCCGGTGGAGGTTGAGCTTCCGGCCGCCCTGGGCACTCCCGTCCTTCGTGCTGCCGTGGCTGATCACCTCGCCGCGTCCCGCGGGCTAACGGTCAGCGCTGACGACGTCGTCATCACGGCCGGTACCAGCGACGCTCTGCAACTGATCGTCACGGCACTCCGCGGCGAAACGGACCGGCCCCGCATCCTGATGGAGGACCCCGGCTATCCCACCGCCAGGCGGGTGCTTTCCGCGGCGGGAGCCGCGGTGGAAACCCTTCCGGTTGCCGATGACGGGCTGGAAACAGCTCAGCTTGCGGCCCTTGGTTCCCACCCCGACGCCGTCCTGGTGACTCCCAGCCACCAGTACCCCCTGGGCGGCCGCATGCCGGTGAAGGAAAGGCTTGCCCTGCTGGCCTGGGCCGAGGCCAACCGGGTGATCATCCTCGAGGACGACTATGACAGCGAGTTCCGGCACCGGCGGATGCCCCTGCCCGCCCTCGCGTCGCTGCCCTCCACTGCCGACGTTGTTCTGGTGGGCACCTTCTCAAAGTCCCTGAGCCCGTGGCTGCGTTGCGGCTATCTAGTGGTCCGCGGCACCTCAGGGCAGCGTCTGAAGGACGCCCGGCTTGACCTCGGCACACCCGTTCCCGGCGTGATGCAGTCCGCCTTGGCCAGCTACATTGCGGGCGGCGGCCTCGCACGGCACATCGCCCGGGCGCGGCGCCAGTATGCGCATCGCCGGGAACTGCTGATCGACCGGCTCGGCGGACGGGCCGACGTCGAATTGTCAGCCCTGGACGGCGGCCTGCACGCCGTCATCCGGCTTCAGCCGAATGTTCCCGCCGGGCGCCTGGCCGAGGAATCACTGGAGCTCGGGGTGCGGGTGGTGACGCTGGCAAGCTACTTTGCAGAGCGGACGCCGGAAAACGGCCTGGTCATCGGGTACGGCGCCCCGACCGATCTTCAGCTTGCCCGCGCGCTGGATACCATCGCCGGGATACTCGACGGAATGGCCGGCGGGCCGCCGTAGCAGCGTGGCGGGACCGCCGGCTGTCCCTTAGTGTCCGGCCGCGAGAACCATGGCAAGGGTGAGCATGAGCAGGGCGACTCCGCCGTCGAGGATGCGCCACGACGCCGGCCGCGCGAAAAAGCCGCTGAGTCCGCGTGCCCCGTAGCCGAGGAGGGGAAACCAGAGAGCGCTGCCCGCAGCGGCCCCAGCCCCGAAGAGCCACTTGCCCGAATCACCATGGGTGTTGGCCAGCGACCCCAGCAGCACCAGCGTGTCGAGGTAGACGTGGGGGTTTAGCCACGTGATGGCGACGGCGGTGAGCACGGCAGACCAGACGGTCCCCCTGCCTGGGGCATCTGCTGCCTTGAGCGCCCCGGGCCGCAGCGCGCGGCGCGCGGCGAAAATCCCGTATGCAAGAAGGAATGCGACCCCGAACCACCGCACTACGGCGAGCAGTACGGGAGCGCCGTGGATGAGGGCGCCGATCCCCGCCACGCCGGCGAGGATCAGGACCGCGTCGCTGAGGAGGCACACCAGGACGACGGGAAGGACGCCCTCGCGCTTGAGCCCTTGGCGTAGAACAAAAGCGTTCTGGGCCCCGATGGCAACGATAAGGCTAAGGCCCGCTCCGAGCCCGGTGAGAAAGGGAAGCATCCTTCGAAGGTACGGTCACAAAATCTGAAAGGCAATTCACTTTTTCTGTACTTACATTAGAATATCTTCATGGAACTCGACCAGCTCAGGGCCCTTGCCGCCGTCGTCGACCACGAGACCTTCGACGCAGCGGCCGGTGAACTGCGCCTCACGCCCTCAGCCGTGAGCCAGCGCATCAAGGCGCTCGAACGGTCCGTGGGCAGTGTGCTGGTGCGCCGCCTCAAGCCAGTTCGCCCGACGCCGGCGGGCGAACAGCTTCTCCGCTCCGCGCGCCAGCTCCTGCTCCTCGCGGACGAGGCGGTCCTTGCCCTCCGCGGTCCCGGGCCTGCGGAGGGGGACGACGGCGGGCTGCCCAGTGCCGAGCGGCTGCGGGTACCGATCGTGGCCAACGCGGATTCGATCGCGACGTGGCTGCCGGCGGCCTACCGGGAGATCGCACTGGGCGGCCGGGTGGCGCTCGAGCTGCTGCGCGACGACGAGCACGCCACGGCCGACCTCCTGCGGTCCGGCGACGCGGTCGGGGCGATCACCGCGGACCCCCGGCCGGTGCAGGGGTGCACCATCCGTACGCTCGGCACCATGGTGTACCGGGCCAAGGCGTCGCACGAGTTCGTGGCCCGCTGGTTCCCCGACGGCCCCACCCAGGAGGCCCTCGCCGTCGCCCCGGTCATGCAGTATGACCGGAAGGACACGCACCAGCTCGCGGTCCTCGCGCGCGTCGCGCCGGACGCCACTCCCCCGCAGCACTTCATTCCTGATTCAGTGCAGTACGTCGAATCGGTCCACGCCGGTCTCGGCTGGGGCATGGTGCCGGACCAGCAGGACCCCGATAACTCGCTCCTTGAGCTCGATCCGGCGTGGAGCGAGGACCTGCGGCTCTACTGGCAGGTGTGGACGCTGGACTCGCCGGGCCTCACGGAGGTGACGAACGCCGTCGTCCGTGCCGCCCAAACGCTGCCGCCGCACCGAAACCAACTCCGGTGAGGCGGGAGGGTTTAGGACAGCACGGACTCGAGATCCTTCTTCTCATCAACGATCGCGACGTTCTTCGGGGCTGCTGCCCTGACGAACCTTGGTCCGGCCGGGCCAAAGGCGTCTGCGGGTTCCGGGAAGAGCCACAGCACCGCGGGGTAGAGAACTGCAGCCAGGCCAATGGAAACAGGGATACTCAGGTCCACTCCCGCGGCGAGATTGCCTAGGGCACCGACGAACTGGTTCGGAACGTTCACGAACATGACTCCCATGACTGCAGAGAAGATCCAGACGCCCATCGCCCGCCAGTTCCACCCGCGGTTGAACCAGTACCGGCCACCAACCTGGCGGCGGTTGAAAACCTGGAGGGAGTCGGCGTCGTACCAGCCCCGCCGCGTCACGTACCCGATCATCATCATGATCATCCAGGGCGCGGTACAGGTGATGATGAGCACCGCGAATGTGGAGATGCTCTGCACAATGTTGAAGGCAAAGCGGCCCACAAAGATGAAGACGATGGCGATGGACCCGATGAACAACGTCGCCTGCACGCGGGAGAACCTGGGAAAGACGCTGGAAAAGTCGAGGCCTGTTCCGTAAAGCGCGGTGGTGCCGGTGGACATTCCGCCCACCAGGGCTATGAGGCACACCGGCAGGAAGTACCAGGCAGGGGAAACGGCCAGGAGACCGCCCACATAGTCAGAGTTTTCAAAGAACGCCGGCGCCTCCGTGGCAATGATGGTGGCCGTGACCAGCCCAAAGCCAAACGGCACAAGGGTAGCCACTTGGGCCAGAAAGGCAGCAGCCATGACCTTTCGCTTTGGCGTCTCAGCCGGGATATACCGGGACCAGTCGCCCAAAAACGCGCCGAAGGAGATCGGGTTGGACATGACGATCAGTGCCGATCCTATGAAGGACGGCCAGAACAGTGCGTTAGTAGCACCATCCGCCGCCTGCCCGAACGTCCCGGCGTAGGACGGGTCGAACGAACCCGCGAAGGCAAAGATGCCGAGGAGGAAGAGCAGGGACGCGGCGACCACCGCGATCTTGTTGACCCAAAGCATGAAACGGAACCCATAGATGCACACGGTCAGGATCAGGACAGCAAAGACGCCGTAGGCGAGGCTTAGCGTGACGGCGTTTTGGGGCAGGCCGACCAGGCGATTCGCACCCCCTACCAGCGCGTCCCCTGAACTCCACACGGAAATGGAGAAGAAAGCGAACGCCGTCAGGAGCGACAAGAAGGACCCCACTACGCGGCCGTGCACGCCCAGATGCCCGGACGACGAAACGGCATTGTTCATTCCGTTGGTCGGGCCAAAAACGGCCATCGGGCAAAGTATCAGGCCGCCAACCACGACACCCAGGACCGTGGCCAACAGTGCGTCCTTGAAGGACAGCCCAAAGAGGATGGGAAACGATCCCAGGACCACCGTTGCAAACGTATTTGCGCCGCCGAACACCAGACGGAACAGGTCCAGCGGTTTCGCGGTCCTGTCGACAGCGGGAATCGGTTCGATGCCGTGCTTTTCGACTTCGGTCACGGCAGGGGCTTTGAAATCATTTGTCATGAGATCGCCTTCGGGCTAACGGGCGTCGGAGAAAGATGCTCGTGAACGGCCAGCACGCCGCCAGACTCGGTCCTGGTGAAAATGATGGTCTCCCTCTCGTGAAGGGTCTCTTTGGTGCCGGCAACGTCGATGACGGTCTCGACATCGTGGCTGAAAACGGCGCAAGGGCCGGCGACCTGGATCTGCGCGTTCGAACTTGCGCAGTCTGAGACCCGCCAGCCATCCTCAAGCCAGTTCTGCCACAGGGCGCGGTACTCCCCGCGCGAAGTAAGGCGGTTCGGTTCGGTATAGAAGACGAAGGTCGCGTCAGGTGCGAAACAGTCGAAGTACTCGTCTGTGTCGGTTGCCGCGAAGGCGGTCATCAGCCTCTTCGCTGCTGCCTCAACCTCGGCGGTGGTGATTAGGTCCACGGGAACTCACTCTCGGCGTTGCGTGCAAATTGTCAGCCGTGACGTGTCCCAGCTCACATCCGGTCAGGTTGCCAGTTAACCCGACAGAGTATCCTCCAGTCAACAATTGTTGCTTGCAAGTTACTTTTGTTGCGGACATTCAGCTGCACATAGCCACCTAACGCAGCAGCGGCAGGTGCCGATGCACCCGCCGCTGTTGCGTTATTCCGTTTCGCCGGTTCGGCATTCGCCGTTAGGCACCTACCCGCAGTTAGGCGTTCACCCGCACATACGTGGAGCCGGTGAGCCAGGAGGCCGGGTGCACGATGGTTTCGTTGACGCCGTTCATACCGCTGCTGATGGCCTGCCCGCCGCCGATGTAAACGCCGACGTGCCCGGCGCTGATCATCAGGTCGCCGGGTTGCGGGGCGGAGACGGGTGTTCCGTACTGGTAGAACTGCGCGGGCGCGAGATCACCGACGGACTTGCCGACGGAGCGCAGTGCCTGTTCCACCAGGACGGTGCAATCCTGGGTGGCGCCGAGCTGCGCCCGGGCGGAGGCCACAATGGCGCCGCCGACGCCGCTGGCCGACTGGGTGGCAGCCGCTACCGGAGTGGTTGCTGCTGCGGGCGTTATCGACGCGGAGGCGTTGTATATTCCCATGCCGGTGGGCTCCTGGACGGCCGGGGCTGCGGGCGCAGCAGGAGCCGCAGGGACTGCGGGAGTTGCCGGTACCGCGGGAACTGCAGCTGCGCCCGGCCCCGGGATGAAGATCTGGTCGCCGGGGTAAATGACCGAGGCCAGGGACAGGCCGTTCTCTGCGAGTAGTGCATCGAGGCTGACGCCATGGCGTGCTGCGATGGCACCAAGGGTGTCGCCGGGCACTACGGTGTGCGACGCGCCGGCAACAGCAGATCCTCCGCTTGCCGGGGCGGCCAGCGCCTGGCCAGCGACGGACTGGGCAGTAGCCGCCGGGGCAGTAGCGGCCTGGGCAGCGGCGCTGTCCGGCGTCTCGGGCGCATACGCGCCTGCGTGGGCCGGTGCCCCCGCGCCGAAGAGGAGTCCGGAAGCAACGGCGGCGGCGGCCGCCGGCTTGGCAACCGAGGCGGCGTTGGACTTGAAGGAATACGACAGCCCCTGCAGGGCGATGGACGTCGTGGGGGTAGCGCGATGGCGCGCGGCGGTGGACTTACGTGACATGGTTGATGTGCCTCTCCCATGCCTGCGGGGTGAGCTGTCGGGTTCGGATGGGAGTCACCCGGTCCTGCCCGCCCGTGAGCGGAGCGTCTGGACTTAACCCCAAGGTCTTGGCGTGCAAGGCCGGTAGAAAAGTGGTTCCCCCGTCCCTGCCTGTTGGTCATTGCGAACGGATCCCGGTCAGCGGCAGGGCTCGGCATTCTGCCCGGGAATGCCCTGAGCGGAACCAGGGCACCGGCCGAGGCTATCGCACTCATGCACCAAAAGTCACATTTCGGTAACGGCCGGCGCTTAGGGTGCGGTCAGGAAAGGGGTGCGGAATGCCCCACCTTACAGGGCCTTCACCGCCCCGAGCACCTTCGTCAGGGACTCCTTCGCATCGCCGAACAGCAGGGTGGTCTGCGGCTCGAACATGAGGTCGTTCTCGATCCCGGCGAACCCGGGACGCATGGACCGCTTGAGGAACACCACCTGGCGCGCGTCGGCCACCTCAAGGATCGGCATTCCGTAAATCGGGGAACCGGAGGTGGTCTTCGCGGCGGGATTCACGACGTCGTTCGCGCCCACCACCAGCGCGACGTCGGCGGTGCGGAACTCGGAATTGATCTCGCCCATTTCCTTGAGCGATTCGTAGGGCACATTGGCCTCGGCGAGCAGCACGTTCATGTGCCCGGGCATGCGGCCTGCCACGGGATGAATGGCGAAATCCACGCGGGTGCCCCGGGATTCCAGGGCCTGCGCCAGCTCTGCCGCCGTGTGCTGTCCTTGCGCCACAGCCAGGCCGTAGCCGGGAACGATGATCACGCGCTGCGCGTAGCCCAGCAGCACCGCCACGTCCTCCGGACTGGACGAGCGGACCGGACGGTCGCTCACGGCGGTGGATCCCGCCGTCGAGCCTCCCCGGAACGCGCCGAACAGGATGCCGGCCACGCTGCGGCCCATGGCCGCCGCCATCGCCCGCGTGAGGATGGTGCCCGATGCCCCCACCAGCGTGCCCGCCACCACCAGGAGCACGTTCCCCAGCACCAGGCCGGACGCCGCAACCGCCAGGCCGGTGAACGCGTTGAGCAGCGAGATGACGATCGGCACATCGGCGCCGCCCACCGGCAGCACCAGCAGCACGCCTGCCACCAGGCCCAGCAGCAGGAGCAGCAGCGCCAAAATCAGCGACCCGCCCAGCACGACGGCGGCCGCGGCACCGACGGCGGCGAGCAGCACCGCCCCCATGAGTACCGGCAGCCCGGGGAACACCACCGGGCGCGTGGTCATGAGCTCCTGCAGTTTCGCGAATGTCACGGCGGAGCCGGCAAAGGACACCGCCCCGACAAGCAGGGTAAAGACGACGGCGACACGCACCCAGGCGTCCTCGGCGTGCGGCAGTTCCAGCAGAGCCACGAGGGCGGCGGCGCCGCCGCCCACACCGTTGAACAGCGCCACGAGCTGCGGCATCTGGGTCATCTTGACGCGCCTGGCCACCGGGGCTGCCACGCCGGAGCCGACGACAATGGCGCCGAGGATCAGGGGGACGTTGTCCAGCCGGGTGGAGAAAAAGACGGTGACGACGGCGACCAGCGCTCCGAAGGCGCCGATCAGGTTGCCGCGGCGGGCGGTCCGCGGGGAGTTGAGGCCCTTCAGCGCGAGGATGAAGAAGACGGCGGCCGCCAGGTAGAGGAGCGCGGTGACGTTGGGGTCGAGGAGAGTCACCGTGCTGTCTCCTTGCTGCCGGCCGGCTTGGTCTCGGTCTCGTGTGCCGGCCTATCCGGCTTGCGGCCGCGGAACATCTCCAGCATGCGGTCCGTCACCACAAAGCCGCCCACCAGGTTCGCGGTGGCAAGAACAACCGCCAGCAGCGCCACCGCAAGTACCCAGGGGTGCGTGGCCTGGCCGGCAACGATGATGGCGCCCACCAGGATGATCCCGTGAATGGCGTTCGCGCCGGACATCAGCGGCGTGTGCAGCGTGCTGGAAACCTTCGACACCACTTCGAAGCCGACAAACACCGCAAGCACGGTGATGGTCAGCACGCTGATACCGTCCATCAGACCACCCCTTCGTTTTCCGACGCTTTCTCCGGCCCGTTCTCCAATTCGTCGGCGAGTTCGTTCTCCGCCTCGTCGCCGAGTTGGTCCCCTGATGTGCCGGCTGAAGCGCCGGCAGATGCGTCTCCCGGCGCGTCCGCTCCGGCGAGCGACGCAAGAGCCTCCGCCGTCGGCGGGTGCCGCACCACGCCGTCGTGCGTCAGGCAGGCACCTGCTACCACGTCGTCGTCGAAGTCCGGGGCCACCGTCCCGTCCCTGGTCATCAGGGCCAGCAGGTTGGCGACGTTCTTCGCGTACAGCCGGGAGGCATCTGTGGACATGGCCGACGGCGCGTCCTTAAGGCCGACGACGGTGACCGTCCCCTTTCCGTCGGCAGTGGGGATGTGGACGTCCCGGCCGGGAACGGACCCCTCGACGTTGCCGCCGGACTCCGCTGCGAGGTCTACGACGACTGATCCGGGGCGCATGCCCTGCACCATTTCACGGGTCACCAGGAGCGGGGCATGCCGCCCGGGGACGGCCGCCGTCGTGATCAGTACATCGGCATCGGCGACGTGCGGTGCCAGCAACTGCCGCTGCAGGGCGCCGCGGTCGTCGCTGAGCTCGCGGGCGTACCCGCCAGCCGCCTCCGCAGTCTCCAGGTCCAGTTTGATAAAAGTGCCGCCCATGGACGTGACCTCTTCCGCGGAGGACGGACGGATGTCGTTGGCGGAGACGCGGGCGCCGAGCCGTTTGGCCGTCCCGATCGCCTGCAGGCCAGCCACGCCGACGCCGAGCACCAGCACCCGTGCGGGCGGGACGGTTCCGGCAGCGGTCATGTACAGCGGGAAGAAACGGGGAAGGCGGATGGCGGCTTCGAGGACGCAGCGGTAGCCGGCCACGAGGGCCTGCGAGGATAGGGCATCCATGGACTGGGCACGGGAAATGCGCGGCACGAGTTCCAGCGCGAAGGACGTGACCCCGCCGTCGGCGAGGGCCCTGACCGTGGCGAGTTCGGACGACGGCGAGGCCAGACCCACTGTGACGGCGCCCCGCTTCAGGGCTGTCGCCATCGGAAGTTCCAACGGACGGACATGGGCGAGGATGTCCAGCCCGGCGGGATCGAGATCGGGCACGATGTGGGCCCCTGCCTGGCGGTATTCGTCGTCAGCATGCCCGGCGGAAACACCTGCCCGGGATTCGACCAGCACCTCCAGGCCCAGTCCGGCCAGCTGCTTTACGGTTTCCGGCGTCGCAGCTACCCGCCGTTCGCCTTCCCGGCGCTCCCGCGCAATGCCCAGCTTCACCCGCCACTTCCCTTCCAACGGGTGCAGCGGCTCCTGCTCTGGGGGGTCCCGCCGGGGCGGGACCAACGGAGCGGCAGTGCTGCACGTAGTTGGCTAGAGTCTATGGCCCAAGGGCGCGCGGCGGGAGGGTGACGGGATGCTTAGAAGTATCGCGGAAAAGTCCGCGCTGGTTGCCGGACCTACCGCCCGCTGGAGAAGTCCGACGAAATTCGCTCTGCCGTGGCCACGATTTCCTTCCGCACGGATTCGAGGTAGGCCTCGCGGTCCGGCTTGGCCGCCACGGACTGTGCCTGCAGCGAGACGTTAACAGCGGCCACCACCTTGGGGCCGTGGTAAACAGGCGCGGCAACGGACATCAATCCAAGCTCCAGCTCCTGGTCCAAAAGGCACCAGCCCTGAGCGCGGACTTTATCAAGGACGGCCAAAAGGTCCTTCGCTGTTCCGACCCCGCGCGGGGTGAGCGGCTTGATCTCCGCCGCGGCCAGGTATTCCTTCAGCTGGTCGGGGGGGAGCCCGGCGAGCAGCACCCTGCCCATCGACGTCGCGTAGGCAGGAAACCTGGTGCCCACGGTGATGCCGATTGTCATGATCCGGCGCGTAGTTACCCTGGCGATGTAGGCGATGTCGGTCCCGTCCAGCACCGCCGCCGACGTCGACTCCCCCAGCTTCAGGGACAGCTCCTCAAGGTGCGGCTGGGCCAGCTGCGGGAGGGAAAGCCCGGAAAGGTAGGCGTAGCCGAGCTGCAGCACCTGGGCCGTGAGCGCAAAGGTCTTGCCGTCGGTCCGGACGTAGCCGAGCTCCACCAGCGTGTGCAGGAAACGCCGTGCAGTGGCGCGCGTGAGATCCGTGCGGGCCGCCACCTCGGTGAGCGTCATGTCCGCATGCTCAGTGTCGAAGGCGCGGATGACCGCGAGGCCCCGCGCGAGCGACTGAACGTACTGATCGCTCGCCGCCGGCGTCGCCCGGTCCTTCGGCGGGCGGCCCGCCCGGGGCGTGGTCACTGCAGCTGCGTCGGTCATGGTTACCAATCCTAATTGGCGGGAACGGACACTTCCGGCCCCGCCCCAACCGCGACGGCGGGGGCAGCTGTGAGGGGGACGGGCACCAGGGCCTGGAGTTCTTCGAGGGTGCAGCCGAAGGTTTCACGGACGCGGACGCCGTCGGGGCCGGTGAGGAACACAGCCTTGTCGGTGTAGACGCGGGTCACGCAGCCCACCCCGGTCAGCGGGTAGGTGCAGGCGTCGACGATTTTGGAGGCACCTTCGCGGGTGAGGAGGGTCATCATCACGAAGACGTCCTTGGCTCCGGTGGCGAGGTCCATCGCACCGCCGACGGCGGGGATGGCGTCGGGTGCGCCGGTGTGCCAGTTGGCGAGGTCGCCGGTCGCGGAGACCTGGAACGCGCCGAGGACGCAGATGTCCAGGTGCCCGCCGCGCATGATCGCGAACGAGTCGGCATGGTGGAAGTAGGACGCGCCCGGGAGCTCGGTGACGGGGATCTTGCCGGCGTTGATGAGGTCCCCGTCGATCTGGTCCCCGGTGGCCACCGGGCCCATGCCCAGCATGCCGTTCTCGGTGTGGAGCGTGATGTTCTGGTCCGGCTTGAGGTAGTTCGACACCAGGGTGGGCTGGCCGATCCCGAGGTTCACGAAGGAACCGGGTGCGATGTCGCGGGCCACGAGCCGGGCGAGGTCGTCGCGGCCCAGCGGTGTTTCGGACGTCTGGATGGACGTTACTACAAGGCTCATCTCAGGCCACCTGTTCTGCGCTGCCGGCGGCGGCAGCACCGCTGGAATCAATACGGACGATGCTGTTGACGTAAATGCCGGGGGTCACGATGTTCTCCGGGTCCAGCGCGCCGGTCGGCACGATCTCGGAGACCTGGACGATCGTGTGCTTGGCTGCGGCGGCCATGATCGGACCGAAGTTCCGGGCCGTCTTGCGGTAGATCAGGTTCCCGACGCCGTCGGCCTTCAGCGCCTTGATCAGCGCGACGTCGGCGTGGATGGGCGTCTCGAACACCTGGCCGCGGCCGTCGATGATGCGGGTTTCCTTGCCCTCGGCCAGCATGGTGCCGTACCCGGTGGGCGTGAAGAACCCGCCGATCCCGGCGCCGGCGGCGCGGATCCGTTCGGCCAGGTTGCCCTGCGGCACCAGTTCCAGCTCGATCTGCCCGGCCTTGTATTTGGCGTCGAAGTGCCAGGAATCGGACTGCCGCGGGAAGGAGCAGATCATCTTGCGGACCCGGCCTTCCTTGATGAGCAAAGCCAGGCCCTGGTCGCCCTGGCCGGCGTTGTTGTTCACCACGGTCAGGTCCGTGGCGCCGGACTCCAGCAGCGCGTCGATCAGTTCGAACGGCTGGCCGGCGTTGCCGAACCCGCCGATCATCACCGTGGAGCCGTCCTTGACGGCCGCGACGGCCTCGCCGACCGTGTCAACGAAATTCAGCATCGCCTATGCCTTCCCATGAGTTGCAGTCACGTTTTCGAGGACAACGGCGAGGCCCTGGCCGACGCCGATGCAGATCGCGGCCACACCCCAGCGCTGCCCGGAGGCCTGCAGGGACCGGGCGAGGGTGCCCAGGATTCGGGTGCCGGAGGCGCCGAGCGGGTGGCCCATCGCGATCGCGCCGCCGTGGCGGTTCACGATTGACGGGTCGATGCCCCAGGCGGTGATGCACGCCAGGGACTGGGCGGCGAACGCCTCGTTAAGTTCGACGGCGCCCACCTGGTCCCAGCCGATGCCCGCCTTCGCGAGGGCCTTGTTCGCCGCCTCCACCGGGGCGAAGCCAAAGAACTGGGGATCGTTGCCGTGCGCACCGCGGCCCGCGATCCGGGCCAGCGGCTCCAGGCCCAGGATCGAGGACGCGTTCTCGGACCCGATCCACGCCGCGGACGCGCCGTCGGACAGCGGGGACGCGTTCCCGGCCGTGACCGTGCCGCCTTCCGGCCCAGCACTCTCGGCACGGAACACCGTCTTCAGCCCGGCGAGCTTCTCCGCGGACGATCCCGGGCGGATGCTTTCATCGCGGACCAGGTCCGTGCCCGGAACCGGGGTCACGAGGTTGTCGTAGAACCCCTCGTCCCACGCCGCGGCGGACAGGTTGTGCGAAGCGGCGGCGAACTCGTCCTGCTGCTGGCGGGTCAAGCCGTACTTCTCACGCAAACGCTCGGTGGCCTCGCCGAGGGAGACGGTCCACTCCTTGGGCATGGCCTTGTTCACCAGGCGCCAGCCCAGCGTGGTGGACGCCAGGGTCATGTCCCCGGCCGGGTAGGGCTTCTCCGTCTTGGGCAGCACCCACGGGGCCCGGCTCATCGACTCGGCACCGCCCACCAGCACCAGATCCGCGTCGCCGGCGTTGATCTGCCGGGACGCGATGATCGCCGCGTCCAGCGACGAACCGCACAAACGGTTCACCGTGGTGCCGGGAATCGACACCGGCAAACCGGCCAGCAGCGTGCCCATGCGGGCGATGTTCCGGTTCTCCTCGCCGGCGCCGTTGGCGTTGCCAAAGACCACCTCGTCAATCCGTTCAACGTCCAAACCGGGAGCGCGCTTCACCGACTCGCCGATCACATGCGCGGCAAGATCATCCGGACGGACCCCGGCAAGGCCGGAGCCGAACTTCCCGAACGGCGTGCGCACGGCGTCGTAAACAAAAGCCTGGTTCATGAATTCCTCGAATTCTCTGGGTCCCAACCAGGTAGCACTTCAGGGCGTTCTGAGGGCTCGGAACGCCATCTGCTGCGACCTAGTTGGGTGGGGTGGGGGTGTTGTCGAGCCCGGTGTTGTCGAGCCCGGTGTTGTTGGGCCCGGCGTTGTCCATTTCATGGAAGACCCGCTGGGCTGTCTTGAAGGCGGTGTTGGCGGAAGGGACTCCGCAGTAGATGGCGGTCTGCAGCAGGATCTCCTTGATCTCGTCCCTGCTCAGTCCGTTGGTGATGGCCGCGCGGATGTGCATGGCCAGTTCTTCCCAGTGCCCGTGCGCCACCATGGCGGTGATGGTGACGGCGGAGCGCATCTGGCGCGGCAGTCCCGGACGGGTCCAGATGCCGCCCCACGCGATGCGGGTGATCATGTCCTGGAAGTCCTCGGTGAAGCCGTCCATTTTGGCGTTGGCCCGGTCCACGTGCGCGTCGCCGAGCACTTCGCGCCGGACCACCATGCCGCCGTCGTAAATCTCCTGGCTGGTGGCGTCCGGCTGGACCACACCGTTGCGCTCGGCCCCGGTAGCTGTGCCGCTCATTGCGCTCCTCCGCCGGTTTCGGCCCGGGTTTCGGCCCAGGACATGAGGCTCCGCATCAGCTCGGCCACGTGGGCCGGCGCCTCGGCGGGTGCCAGGTGCGCCACGCCCTCGAGCGTGGCTGCGGACGCGGTGCCGCCGCCGGCGGTGATGCCGGCAGCCACCTCGTCGGCGAACGACGGCGGGGCCACCTCATCCAGCGCGCCCGCCACAACCTGCGTCGGTACGGTGATGCTGCCGAGCTGGTCGCGCACATCGAAGCCGGCCAGCGCTTCGCAGCAGAAGGCGTAGCTGAGCCGGTCGGCGTCGCGCAGGGAGTGCAGGAGCCGGCTGCTGAGTTCCGGTTCGCGGTCCATGAACCCGGGCGCGAACCAGCGTTCGGCCGAGCCCTGGAGCATCACGGGAGTGCCCTGGCTGCGAACGGTCTCGGCGCGTTCCAGCCAGCCCTCGGGGGTGCCGAGCTTGGCGCCGGAGCACTGCACGGAGAGGCTCTTGAGCCGGTCGGCGTGCTTGATGCCCAGCTGCAAGCCGGTGGCCCCGCCCAGGGACACCCCGGCGTAGTGGAATTTCTCGCCGGGGGCAATCGAATCGACAAGTTCGACGACGGCGTCCGCCAGGTCGGCGACGCTGAAGGTTTCGGCGGCGGCGGCAGAGACGCCGTGGCCGGGCAGGTCCCAGGCGACGACGTCGAAATCGTTGCCCAGGAGCGGGCCGACCCGGGCCCACAGCACCGAGGAGGTGCCGAGCGACGGCCCGACGATCAGGAGCGGTTTGTCCCCCAGCGCACGCTGGGGGGAAAGCAGCACGGCCTTCACTTCTGGTTTAGCCACGGGAATCTCCGTTTCCGTCGGGTTCGGTTGAAGTAAGCGCAAAATCCGGGAAGGCCGCCAGGATCCGCCGCGAGATCTCGGCCGCCTGGCCGAGATAGCTGGCGGGGTCCAGCAGCTGCTCGAGTTGGGCGTCGGAAAGCCTCTCCGCGGGGACGGCCTCGCGGAGTAGCCGGCGGTACGTGGCGGCCTGTTCGGCTGCGGGTGCCTGCAGCGTCGTGTCGACGACCGCCTGCAGCTGCTGCTTCCCGTCCAGGGCAGCTCCGGGGACGCCAGAACCGCCGGCGCCAGATCCGTCAGCGCCAGGTGCGTCAACAGCAAGGAGCGGTGCCACGGCGGCGGAGACGCCCTCGCTGAGCAGCAGCGGGCCGGACAGGTCCAGGTTCCGCCGCATGCCCTCGGGGAAGACCTGCAGCCCCTCCGCGAGTTCCCGCACGTGGCCGGCGGCGCCGAGGGCCAGGGCGAGCAGCTGGCGCAGGGCCGGCCATTCGGTGTGCCACGCACCGTCAGGGCGTTCATCGTTGAAGGTGGCCGCGGCGAGGTGCAGCTGCGCAGCCAGGGCCGGGGCCTGAAGGGCGGCGCTGCGGACCAGCACGGACAGCACAGGGTTCTGCTTCTGCGGCATCGCCGAGGAAACTCCGCGGCCCGGGGCGCGCGGTTCGGCCACTTCGGCCACCTCGGGACGGCTCAGGAACAGGACATCCGCCGCGACTTTGCCGAGCGCATCCACCACGGAGGCGACGGCGTCACCCAGCGACGTCACGGCCAGCCGGTTAGTGTGCCACGGTGCCGGCGCGGCGGCGAGGCCCAGCTGAGCGGCCAGCGCGTCTGAAAGTTGGAAGGGGTCCGTAGCTGAGCCTGAGGTCGCAGAACCGGAAGTCAGCACCGTGCCGGCGGCGAGCGTGCCCGCAGCGCCCCCGAACTGCACCGGCAGCTCCAGCGCCTCGAGCCGGCGTGCCGCAGCCGCCAGACCGTGGAACCACTGCGCCGCCCGAAGCCCGAACGTGAACGGCAGCGAATGCTGGGTCAGGCTCCTGCCGACGCACAACGTGTCCGCATGCCGCTCCGCAAGCCGGCCGAGCGCCGCCGTCGTGCCTTTCACGTCGGCGAGCAGCGCCGCAACAGTGTTGCGGGCCACCAGCATCAGGGCCGTGTCCAGCACATCCTGGCTGGTCAGCGAGATGTGTACGGCTTTCGCTGCACCAACAGCGCCCAAACCCCCGGTGTCCAGCGCCTTGATCTGGGCCCGGAGGTCAGCCAGCAGCGGGATCACCGGGTTCCCTCCGCCCTGGGCGCGGCGGGAGATATCGGCAAGATCGTACCGGGAGGCGTCGGCAGCGTGGGCCACCGCGGCAGCGGAGCCGGCGGGAGCAAGATCGTGCTGCTCCAGCACGGCGGCCCAGCCGGCCTCAACGGCAAGAATCGCCGCCAGGACGGCCCGGTCACCGGTCAGCGCCGCCACGAGGGGCGACGCCGACACGGGGCTGAGCAGTCCGACGTCGCCGAATCCCGCACCGCCGTGCAGCCCGGCGTCGCCGTGAGGACCGCCGGCGCCCGCTGCCTGGAAGCCGGTCACTTTGCGGCGCCCCCGGTTCCGGTTCCCTCGAAGTCGAGGAAGACGGTTTCGCCCTCGCCCTGCAGGCGGATGTCCCAGGTGAGCCCGCCATCGGCGTCGCGGCGTGCGATCAGCGTCGTCCGGCGCTCGGGGTCCAGCGAGGACAGCAGAGGGTCCTTCCCCAGTGCTTCCTCGTTCTCCGGCAGGTAAACGCGGGTGAAGAGGCGGTTCATCAGGCCGCGGGCAAAGACCGCGACGGAGATGAAGGCAGCGGCGCCGCGTTCGGTGGGACCCGGGTTCACGGTGGTGAAGGTGTAGACACCGGAGTTACCGACGGCGCTCCGGCCGAAGCCGGTGAAGGTGTAGCCGTCCCGCACCAGCGAACCGGTCCGGTGGACGATGTTCCCCTCAGCGTCCGGCTGCCAGATTTCGAGGATGGCGTCCGGAATCGGGTGCCCGGCACCGTCGTAGACCGTGCCCTGGAGGCGGACGGAGCCCGGGGATCCGGGGGGCAGCAGCTCGCGGTCCTTGTCGTAGGGCAGGGCGTAGCCGTAGAACGGGCCTACGGTCTGGCCCGGGGTGGGAACAAGCTTAGTGGAGTTACTCATGGTCGTCGCCTTCCGCGCCCAGCGCCTCGTTTTCGGTCCAGGTCCGCTTGGAGCCCGTCAGGATGATGTCCCAGTTATAGCCCAGCGCCCATTCCGGTTGGGTCAGGTCGTGGTCGTAGGTGGCCACCAGGCGGTCGCGGGCATCCTGGTCCACGATCGACTGGTAGATCGGGTCCAGCGGGAAGAGCTGGTCGCCCGGGAAGTACATCTGGGTGACGATCCGCTGCGTGAACTCCTGGCCGAACAGCGAGAAGTGGATGTGCGCGGGACGCCAGGCGTTGAGGTGGTTCTTCCACGGGTAGGCGCCCGGCTTGATGGTGGTGAAGCGGTAGGAGCCGTCCGGGCCGGTGATGCAGCGGCCGACGCCGGTGAAGTTGGGGTCCAGGGGCGCGGGGTGCTGGTCGCGCTTGTGGATGTAGCGGCCGGAGGAGTTGGCCTGCCAGATTTCCACCAGCTGTCCGGCGACGGGGCGGCCGTCGCCGTCGAGAACGCGGCCGGCGACGATGATGCGTTCACCCTGCGGTTCGCCGTTGTGCTGGATGGTGAGGTCCGATTCCAGGGCGTGGACGTCCTGGTGGCCGAACGCCGGGGAGTACAGCTCGATGGTTTCCGGGTCCGCGTGGTGCAGGCTCTTGGTGGGGTGGCGCAGGAGGCTGCTGCGGTAGGGCGGGAAGTCGAGGCGCGGCTGGGTTTCCGGTGCCGCACCGTCCTTCAGCGCCCGGGCGTAGGCGTCTCCGAGGGCCTTGATCTCCGTGCTGAGATCCTGCTGTGTTTCCACGCGCTGCGCTTCAGCGGGGACGGCCGTCGGGGCGGCCGGGGTTGCGGGTACTGCGTCCGACAGGTCCTCGGTCAGCGCGTCAGCGTTGTACGTTGCGAGATTCACGTCTTCAGGCACAGCAGCCTCCTTTCAATCTGTGGTTGGGCAAATCGTTTCGTCGATTGGCGGTGAGTGGTTGGTTACTTGGCCAGGTGGTGCAGGTGGTCGTACTGGACGGCGTGGCGCACCGGCGCGTTGGGCGCCCCGTAGCCGTCGTAGTTGCCGCGGCGTTCCACCATTTCGAAGAACACGCTGCCCACCGTGGCGGTGTAGAAGTGCAGGAACTCGCCGTCGGCGTCGCGGTCATACAGCAGGTTGAGGTCCCGGAGGGTGTCCAGGAAGCCGGGGTCGAGGTCGAAGCGGGCGTCGAGGTCCTCGTAGTAGTTCTCCGGGATCTGCAGGAAGGCCAGCCCCCGGCCACGGGCGGCACGGGCGGTGGCCACGAGGTCATCGACGGCGAACGCGATGTGCTCCTGGTAGGTCTTCCGCGGGGCCGCGCCGTCCTGCTGGATGACCGGGGCCAGGTTCAGCACCAGGCGCACGTTCCGGTCCGAGGTCTGCATGACCTGCGACCGGACCAGCCCGCTGGGGCTGGCCACCTCGGCATACGGCAGCGGCTCCAGCGCCAGGGCGCTCGTGTAGAAGAGGACAGCCTCATCAAAGTGCTGCCACGGCTGGGCCAGGTTCACGTGGTCGATCACCGCGGTCCGGGCACCGGACGGAACCTCCAAACCCTGCCCAAATTCGCGCGTCCAGGCAGCGGTGCCGTCCGGGTTGCCCTGGCACAGGAAGATCTCGGTGGAGTCGGGGGCCGCGAAGCCCTGAAAGACTTCCTCGTTTGCCTGGCTCTTCCGGGGAACCACGGGGGCCTTGAGCTGCTGGGCGCGGGCGGAGGCGATCACAGGCGAGTCGACGTCGAAACCCAGGGCGGCGATGGCCGGCTCGGCGGCCTCGGGGGCCTGTTCGTTGATGATCACCCGGGCGTGGCCCATGGTCCACAGCTGGACGTCCTTGGTGCGGTGGCGTCCGTTGAACTCGAAGCCGAGCTGGCCCAGCACCTTTTCCAGCACCCCGGTATCCGCGGCTTTGACCTCGGCGAAGTTGAACCCGGCGGGCTCTGCCACCTGCGGGAGCGTGGCCAGTTCCATCGGATAACGACGGCGGGCGGTACCCGCGGCACCGGCGGTGCCGGCCCCAAAGGAGGCGGGAGGGTTCGTGTCCAGCCACTTCGCGCTCTGTTCCTCCAGCCAGATGAGCGAGCGCATGGCGTCGACGGCAGTGCGGTCGACGTCGGACTGGCGGAAGACGTCGTTGAATACCTCGAGTGACACTGGCCCGGTGTAGCCGGCGCGGACCACGTGGCCCATGAACTTGGCGAGCTCGAACTGGCCCTCGCCCGGGAAGACGCGGTAGTGCCGGCTCCAAGACAGCACGTCCATGGAAAGCTTCGGCGCGTCGGCCACCTGCACGAAAAAGATCTTGTCCGGGTTGATGTTCTCGATGGGCGCGGTGTCCCAGTCCCGGGAAAGGATGTGGAAGGAGTCCAGGCAGGTGCCGAGGTGGGGATGGTCCACCATTTCAACGAGGCGGTGGGCGTGCTCGTAGTCATTGACGTACTTGCCCCAGGCGAGGGCCTCGTAGGCCACCTTGACGCCGTGCTCGCCCGCGAGGTCCGCAAGGGCGGAGAGCTGGCCGACGCGGAGGTCGTCGTCGTCGATCGTGGCGGTGGCGACGTTGGAGCAGACCAGGATGGTGTCCATGCCCAGCCGGGACATGAGCCGGAACTTGGCCTCGGCCCGGCGCAGGTTGGCCGCAAGCAGGTCTTCGGTCACGCTGTCGAAGTCGCGGAACGGCTGGTACAGATCCAGTGTGAGGCCCAGGTCAGCCGCCGTCTTGCGGACGTCTTCCGGGCTCAGCGGGGAGGTGACCAGGTCCTGCTCGAAAATTTCGATACCGTCGAAGCCCGCGATGGCGCAGGCTTGCATCTTTTCCTTCAGCGTCCCGGAGAGGCAGACGGTGGCGATTCCGGTGCGCATCAGACGGCCACTTCTTCCGCGGCGATGAGCTCCAGGAAGTGCGCGCGCATCCTGTCGGCGTCCGGCTCCAGTCCGGTGAAGATCCGGAACGCATCGGCGGCCTGGCCTACGGCCATGCGTCCGCCGTCCAGCACCCGGCAGCCCCTGGCCCGCGACTCGCGGACCAGCTCGGTTTCGATGGGGCGGTAGACGATGTCCGCCACCCAGTGCCGGGACTCCACGAGCGCCATGTCCAGCGGTGTGCCGGGGTGGGCGGCCATGCCCACGGGGGTGCAGTGCGCCAGACCGTCAGCGGCGGGCATCAGCTGCGGCAGCTCCGCCGTCGTGCGTGCGGTGACCGTGCGGTCCGGGAAGAACCCTGCCAGTTCGGCGGCCCGTTCGGCGCAGCGCGCCGGATCCATGTCCACGAGCTCCAGCGTCTGCACGCCGGCGGTGAGCAGGGCATAGGCGACGGCGGATCCGGCGCCTCCAGCTCCCAGCTGCACCACGCGGTCCAGCTTGGCATCCGGAAGCCCGGAGGCCAGGGCGGCGGCAAAGCCGGAGAAGTCTGTGTTGTGGCCGATGAACCGGCCGTCCTGGATCACCACGGTGTTAACGGCGCCAAGCCGTCCGGCGTCGGGGGCGATCTCGTGGAGGTGCTCGAGGACCCGCTGCTTGCACGGGTGCGTGATGTTGAGCCCGTTAAAGCCCATCCGGTAGGCACTTTGCAGCAGGTCGCCGACGGCGGTGGCCGGCAGGTCGAGCTCACGCAGGTCGATGGGCCGGTACAGGTAACGGACGCCCTGGACGTCGCCTTCGCGCTCGTGCATGGAGGGCGAGAGCGACGGCATCACGCCATCCCCGACAAGTCCTATGAGGTAGGACTCGGTTCGATTGCTCATGCGTGCGGCTCCTTTGACAACGGCACTCAGCCGGGGTGGGCGCCTGCTGCGCCCCATGCTGGCCGGTGATACGGATAACAGTACAGGAAAAGTTCATATGATGCACTGCTGTTCTACATACGAACAACGGGCTATTTGCGGCGTGCTTCTGGTGCGGTTTAGCGCTGGGGCAGCCGGGCGGAAAGCTCGACGGCGGCCGCCTGCAGGAGGGGAACCAGCGCCACCATCGCCTCCATGCTGAGCCGGAACACCGGAGCAGCGGTGGCCAGGGACGCAAAAGCAATGCCCTGCGAGTTGAAGACCGGAACGGCTATGGCACGCATTCCCAGTTCGTTCTCCTCGTCCATCACTGCGTACCCCTGCCGCCTGACCTTCTCGATTTCGGCGCGGAAGGCGTCCCGGTCGGTGATGGACAGGGCGGTCAGCGGCTCCAGCGGGAGCTCCTCGAGCAGCTGTTCACGGTCCTCGTCCTCCGCGAACGCGACGAGCGCCTTGCCAACGGAGGTGGTGTGCAGCGCCCCCAGAAATCCGGGGTCACTGGTCACCCGGAATGTCTGCGGGCCGTCCACCTTGTTCACGGTGAGGTGGTGGATGCCGTCCCGCACGGACAGGATGGTGGCCTCGCCCGTCTCCGCGGTGACGCGGCGCAGGATGGGCAGTGCCGTGCCGGCGAAGCCGTGGTGGTTGGAGACCGCCTGGCCCAGCTGGAAGATGCGCAGGCCGAGGTGGTACCGGCGGCCGTCCGGCTCGTAGTCCACGAATCCGTCGCGGGTGAGCGAGCCGAGGAGCCGGTAGGTGGTGCTGAAGGGAAGGTCCGCGCGGCGGGAAATTTCCGCCGCACTGGCGCCGCGGGGCTCATCCCCCAGCAGGACCAGCAGGCCCAGGGCCTTGCCCACCATGTCGGTGCGGGCTTCCCCCTTGGCTGGATTTACTTCTTCAACGGGGGCTTCTGCGGAGGCTTCCTCGCCTGCGGCTTTCTTCACGCTCATAGCTCGATGTTGCCACAATGTGAGAGCTATTTCTAGATCGTGGGCAGAATTCTTGACAGGTGACTGCCCTCACACGCATCATTGCTGTGTCGCACAAGCAGCTCTCACCATGTGGCTACTTAGTCCGGGTCTTTCCAAGAACCTCCAGCCTCCCTCCCGCAACAAGGACGGCGGCCGCGACCCCTGATCTATCCCGCGACAACGTCGTCCCCGTGAAGGAACACCATGAGCCAGACCATCCCGTCCGCCTCGCCGGGCACTGTTGCCCCGGCCGGGACACCGAAGAAGGCAGCCCTTGCCAGCTTCCTCGGCAGCGCCGTCGAGTACTATGACTTCTTTATCTTCGGCTCGGCAGCCGCGCTGATCTTCCCGCACGTGTTTTTCCCGGATGCGGACGCCAATGCCGCCATCATGTCCTTTGCGACGTTTGGCTTCGCCTACATCGCACGGCCCGTCGGCGCCGTCATCCTAGGCCACTACGGTGACCGGGTGGGCCGGCGCAAGGTCCTCATGTTCACCCTGGTTCTCATGGGTGCCTCCACCTTCCTGATCGGCTGCCTGCCGGACTTCAACACCGTGGGCTGGTGGGCTCCGGCGCTGCTGGTGCTGGCGCGCCTCTGCCAGGGCCTCTCCGCGGCCGGCGAACAGGCCGGCGCATCCTCCATGACCCTGGAGCACGCTCCGGACAACCAGCGCTCCTTCTTCACCTCGTGGACCCTCACCGGCACGCAGGGCGGGCAGATCCTGGCGGCCCTCGTCTTCATTCCGGTCCTGGCCCTGCCCGACGAGATCAAGTACGGCATCGGCTGGCGGATCCCCTTCTGGCTCAGCGCCGTGGTTGTAATGATTGCGTTCTTCATCCGCCGCACCCTGCACGAGCCGCCTGCCTTCGAAGCCGCCCAGAAGTCGGCCCAGATCGCCAAGCTGCCGGTGGCAGACCTGCTCAAGGCCCACTGGCGCGACGTCCTCCGTGTAATCTGCTGCGCCATCATCTCCGCCGTCTCCACGGTGTTCGGCACCCTCGCCATCAGCTACGCCAAGACCGTAGCCGGCGTCGACGGCACCACCACCCTGTGGCTCGTGGTGGGCGCCAACCTCGTGGCCCTGGGCACCCAGCCACTGTTTGGCAAGCTGGCCGACCGGATCGGCCGGAAGCCCGTCTACATCTACGGCGCCCTGTCCAGCGCGGCCCTGGCCCCAC
Source organism: Arthrobacter sp. 05T423 (assembly GCF_056396245.1). NCBI lineage: Bacteria > Bacillati > Actinomycetota > Actinomycetes > Micrococcales > Micrococcaceae > Arthrobacter > Arthrobacter sp. 05T423. The sequence continues at coordinate 140,117 of NZ_JBFTLC010000002.1, read as the reverse complement.
TGTTCCTGCTGAGCCTCGAGTCCGGCAGCGTACCGCTGATGTTCCTGGCCGCCATCGCCTTCTTCTCCTGCGGCTACGCGGCCGCGAACGCCGTCTGGCCGTCCTTCTATGCCGAGATGTTCAGCACCAAGGTCCGCTTCTCCGGCCTGGCCATCGGCACGCAGCTCGGCTTCCTGATGGCCGGTTTCGCTCCGGCCATCGTCGCAGCCATGGGCGGCATCAAGCCCGGCGGCTGGGTGCAGATCAGCATCTTCACCGCGGTCATCTGCGGCGTTGCCGCCGTCTCGGCCCTGACGGCCAAGGAGACCTTCCGGGTCCCCACCAAGGAGCTCGGGCTCAAGTAGCCCAACTCAAGCAGTCCGCCTGATCAAGGCGCGGCCCGCCGTCGTGACCCCGTTTGCTCCCCAAACCGGGTCACGACCGGCGGGTCGCCGCGTTTTGGGCGGACTTTGGTTTGAAAGAAGGTCACGACGGCGGCCCACCGTCAGGGTTATAAGTGGCAATCAGGTGGCAAGCACTTCGGCGAGGTCGAACTTCACCGGTTCCTCGAGCTGTTCATAGTTGCAGGACTCCGGGTCCCGGTCCGGCCGCCAGCGCACGAACTGCGCGGTGTGGCGGAACCGCTCGCCTTCCATATGGTCGTATTTCACCTCCAGCACCCGTTCGGGCCGCAGCGGCGTGAAGGACAGGTCCTTGCCCGCGCTCCACCGGCTGCCCTCTGCATTTCGGGGTGTCCGGGTGCCGTCCTCCTGCTTGGCCCAGGCCCACGGGTGCTCGTCGAAGCTGGTGACCAGGGGCTGGAGTTCCTCGAAAAGCTCCCTGCGGCGCTTCATCGGAAGGGCACCCACCACGCCCACGCTGACGAGTTCGCCGTCGGGCCTGTACAGGCCCAGCAGCAGCGAGCCGACCGCGTCGGGACCGCTCTTGTGCACGCGGTAGCCGGCGAGGACGCAGTCGGCGGTCCGTTCGTGCTTGATCTTGAACATCACGCGCTTGTCCGGCTGATAGGGCCCGTCCAGCGGTTTGGCAATGATCCCGTCCAGGCCGGCGCCCTCGAACTGGTGGAACCATTTTCCGGCCAGCTCCGGGTCCTGCGTAGCGGCAGTCAGGTGGACCGGAGCGCTGGCCGAGGAGAAGGCCTGTTCCAGGGCCGCCCGCCGTTCCGCGAAGGGACGGCCGCTGAAGTCCTCGTCGCCGAGGGCCAGCAGATCGAAGGCCACGAACTTCGCCGGCGTCTGCTCGGACAGCATCTTGACCCTGCTCGCCGCGGGGTGGATCCGCTGCTGCAGGGCGTCGAAATCCAGCCGGTCCCCGGAGGAGCCCACCAGGACGATCTCGCCGTCGAGCACGCATTTGGGCGGCAGGTTGGCCTTCAGCGCCTCCACGAGTTCGGGGAAGTAGCGCGTCATCGGCTTCTCGTTGCGGCTGCCGATCTCCACGTCGTCACCGTCGCGGAAGATGATGGAGCGGAAGCCGTCCCACTTCGGCTCGTAGCTCAGGCGGCCTTCGGGGATGGCGCCGACCGATTTGGCCAGCATGGGGGCGACAGGGGGCATGACCGGCAGCTGCATAGGCCCCATTCTTGCCCGGCACCCGTCCGGGCGCCACCCCCTGCCCGCGCCACCCTCGACGTGATCCACCCGCCGCTGGCCCGTAGCCTCGACTATCCCTGCCCTCACCTGCGCCCTCACCTGCCGGTAGACAGTAACGATGGCAGCTGGGATGGGGCGAGTTCGCCATGCTCGGACAGCCGGAGCCGGCCGTGCTCGCGCACCGCTGCAGTTCGCCGGAGGCGGGTTCACCGTTGAGCTGGGACGGTACGGCTACCGCTGGTTCCGCGTCCACCGGCCGGGCGATCGCCTGGCGCCTTAGAGGATGCCGGTCGCCCTGAGAATGCCGGCTGCCCTGTGGATGCCGGCTGCCCGGGCGCCCTCGCTAAAGATTCCGCCGGAACACCTTCACCTCCCACGGGCGCAGGTCGAACGCTTGCCCGGCCGCGTGCAGGGCTCCGGCGTCCGGCGGATAGTTTCCCAACACTTGCTCAGCGCGGGACCCAGTGCCGTCGTCAACCCAGGGACCTTCGTCGACCCCGGCCGTCCGGCCGGTGCCCGAAAAGTTGGCCAGCACCAACAGTTCTGCACCCCCTAGGTCAGCGTCCGGAAGCGAGCGTTTGAACGCATAGACGTGTTCGTCGTCGGGCAGCAGCATGCTGAAATCCCCGTATGCCACCACGGGATCCGCGTGCCGCAGGGCGATCACCCTGCGGTAGAAGCTGAAGACGGAGTCGGGGTCGTCCGTCTGGGCGGCGGCGTTGATGGTGTTCGCGTTGGGGTTCACGGCAATCCAGGGCGCCCCGGTGGTGAAGCCGCCGTGCCGGCTGGCGTCCCACTGCACGGGTGTCCGGGCGTTGTCCCGGTTCAGCGGCGCCAGGGCAGCGAGGACCTCCGCGTCGGTGTGGCCCAGGTGCGTGGTGGCCTCGCGGTGGTGGTTGAGGACCTCGATGTCCCGGAAGTCGCTGATGGCGCCGAACGCCATGTTGGTCATGCCCAGCTCTTCGCCCTGGTACACGTACGGCGTGCCGCGGTGCAGGTGCAGGACGGCGGCCAGCATTTTCGCCGACAGCTCGCGGTACTGGCCGTCGTCGCCGAACCGGGAGACGGCGCGGGCCTGGTCGTGGTTTCCCCAGTAGAGACTGTTCCAGCCGCGCTCCGCGAGCCCTTCCTGCCAGCGGCCCAGTGACTTCTTGAGGTCGGTGAGCAGCAGTTTCTTGGGCCGCCACTTGTTGCCGCCCTCCTGGTCGAGTGCCACGTGCTCGAACTGGAACACCATGTCCACCTCCTGGCGCGCGGGGTCCGTGAACAGGGCGGCGTCCCCGACGGTGACGCCCGGCATCTCGCCCACGGTCAGCAGGTCCTTGTCCCGCCCCGCGAAGACCTCCTGGTGCATCTCCTGCAGAAACTCGTGGATGCGCGGTCCGCAGATGAAGTGCGGACCCCCGTCGCCGTAGAGCATTCCCTCGGCCTGCGGTCCGTCCGGCAGCGACTGCTGTTTGGAGATGAAGTTGATGACATCCATCCGGAAGCCGTCCACGCCGCGGTCCAGCCACCAGTTCATCATGTCGTAGACGGCGGCCCGCACCTCCGGGTTTTCCCAGTTGAGGTCCGGCTGCTTCCGGGAGAACAGGTGCAGGTAGTACTCCCCCGTGCCGGCGTCGTACTCCCAGGCGGGTCCGGAGAAGGCCGAGCCCCAGTTGTTGGGTTCTGCGCCGGGAGCACCAGGTTCCGTGCTTTCGTGCGGCGGCCGCCACCAGTACCAGTCCCGCTTTGGGTTGTCCTTGCCGGAGCGGGATTCCACGAACCACGGATGCTCGTCCGAGGTGTGGTTGACCACGAGGTCCATCACCAGCTTCATGCCCCGGGAGTGCAGGCCGTCCAAAAGTTCGTCGAGGGTCTCCAGGTTGCCGAACACCGGATCGATGTCGCGGTAGTCACTGATGTCGTAGCCGTTGTCATCCTGCGGTGAGCGGTACACCGGGGACAGCCAGACGACGTCGACCCCCAGCTGTTGCAGGTAGTCCAGCTTGCCGATGATCCCGCGGAGGTCGCCGATGCCGTCACCGTCTGAATCCGCGAAGCTGCGCGGATAGATCTGGTACACCACCGCGCTCTTGAACCACTCCCTGCCAGCCCGGTAGGCCGCTTCTGCCTCGGTTTCCTGGGTGGTCATCGCTGGCTCCTCCTGGTCGACGGTGGCGGGTCTGCTGGCCCACTGAAAGTCTTGTTCCAGAAGAATCGGCGGTCAATGGCTGCAACGGCTAACAGGTGCCCCCGGCGACGAACTCGTCACCAACATGCGCGGCGTCGGCGAAATGCGCCACCGGATGCAAACGTCCTCCTGGGCTGCCCCACCGGACCGGCCGCAGGCCTCTTGGCCCGTGATGGGATGCGGAAACCGCCTCGGCGCGTGAAACTAACCGGGCGCTAACGGGCAGGAAACGCGTGCGCAACAATGCCGCGCCACACTTGGTTGTGCCGGCAAATGCAGGCACCAGCTCCAGCTCAGGAGGCCACGCCATGTTGAAGGAAGCCAAACCCCACATCACCCGGGTCCGTGCCCTGGACCAGCTGCACCGCGGCGACGAGATCGAGGCCCGCCTGTCGGTGGGCCCCAGCTATGACGACGTCATCATCCGCCGCGGCAGCGTCCAGGAGACGGCCCCGGGCATCGGCGTGGTGTGGATCATGGACTATCGCTCGGGCATGCGCAAGGCCATCAATACGGACGAGTGCAGCGTCTGGCGCGTCGCCTGAGCCGGCTAACCGCCGGCCACGGACTGAATGATCAGCACTTCCTGACCGGCAGAAACTTCCGTGTCCAGGCCGCGGAGACGCCGGACCTCGTCGCCGTTCACGTAAATATTCACGTGACGGCGGAGCGCACCCGTTTCGTCCCGCAGCCGTCTGGCGAGCACCGGGTAAGTCCCGGTCACGGAATCCAGCACCGATCCCACAGTCACCGCCCCGTCGGCGGGTGTAGTCAGTATGGACTGCCCGCCGGCGAGCGGCTGGAGGACGCTGGGAAGGACCACGCTGATGTCAGCCACTGCAGACCCTCATGCGGGCGTCCCAGCTGGAACCGGGGCCCCGGTCACAACGGCAGCGCGGACGCACAGCACGTCCGGAAGGTGGGACGCCACCTCCGCAAAGGTGTCACCTTCGTCCGCGCTGGCATACACCGCGCCCCCGCGCGTTCCGAAGTAGACCCCGGCCGGTTCGGCGGAATCCACGCCGGCCGCGTCACGGAGCACAGCATTGAATTCTGATTGCGGCAGCCCGGAATCCAGGCGCTTCCAGGTCGCGCCGGCGTCGTCGGTGCGGTGCACGGCGAGCTTTCCGTCCGGCGGGATGCGTTCGCCGTCGGCCTTCAAGGGAACAACCCAGGCGGTGCCTGCCCGCCTGGGGTGCGTGAGCATGACGAACCCGAAATCGGCCGGCAGGCCCTCCGCTATCGATTCCCAGTTCTCGGCATTGTCATCCGTGCGGTACACGCCGTGGTGGTTCTGCGCGTAAAGGCGGCCGTCGACTTCGGCATCGGCCGCGATCTTGTGCACGCACTGGCCGAACTCGGGATTGGGGTCAGGCATGAAGTAGGCGGAGATGCCCTTGTTCCGCGGCTCCCAGGACGTTCCGCCGTCGAGCGAGCGGTACACGCCTCCGGTGCTCATGGCGACGTGCACGTTGTCGCCGGAGGGGTTGACCACGATCGAGTGGGCGGCTGCGCCGCCATACCCCGCTCCCCATTCGCTGCGGTGCGGGTGGTCCCACAGTCCGCGGTTCAGCTCAAAGTGCTCGCCGCCGTCGGTCGATTTCCACACCGAAATCGGCTCCGCGCCGGCCCAGACCACCCCCGGACGCGATTCGGCGTCGGGATAGATCTGCCAGATGCGTTCCACGGCGGCGTCTGTGCCCTCGGGGAACTTGATGGCGCCCTGTTCCGGCTCGGTCCAGCTGGCGCCGAGGTCATCAGAGTGGGCAACGTAGGGGCCCCAGTGCTCGGACCTCACCCCCACCATGATGCGTGTGCGGCCGTCCCGGGTGTCGATTCCGATGCTGGGCACCTCGCTCATGAGGAAGTGCGGGCCGGAAAAGGACCACTGCTTCCGGTCCTGGCTGGTGGCCAGCCAGAGGCCCTTTTTGGTCCCGATGGCTAAAACGAAACTCTCTGTGGCAGTCATGCACCCCATGCAACCACTCCCGCCGAGGGGCTGCAATGGTTTTGGCCAGCCTGCGTTTCACCAAGCCCGTTTGCCAGCGCCAAATGCCCGGGCCGGACCTAGGACCCTGTATTCGCACCGTCTTTGGCGGTACCGGCCTTCGAAGTGCCGGCTTTCGCAACTCGGCGGTTTCTCCACCAGCGGCGGAGCAGGTCGGCAGCAGCCAGGATTCCCGCGAGGGGCGTGAGGACGGCAGCCGCGTAGACGAAGAGCAGCCACGTCAGCGTGGCGATCGGAGGCTGGCTCCGGCTCAGCAGGGACAGGCCGCCGAACAGGCCCGCGGTCCAAAAGAGCACCACCAGCGTCAGCACGGCCGCTGCCGGAAAGTACTCGTTCCGCACCACCCTTTTTACGGTTTCCACCACTGATCCTCCTGTGCCTTGCCTCCCCATGAGTCCAGTATGCGTCGCGGACCCGTTGCACCGGCGGCGGCGCGACGGGCGTGTGATGAAGACAACCGCTGAGGGGTGGACCTGCAGTCTGTCGGTCCAGGGGACTACACTGAACTATCGAACATATATTCGAAAAAGGTGTGTTGTGGGAGTAATCATTGGTCCCCGCGTGATAGAGGCGGGGCTTTCGCTGCGGCGGGTGCTGATTTCCCCCGTGCCGGTGGCGGCGGGATACCCGTCCCCCGCCCAGGACTACTTTGACGGCCGGATCGACCTGAACGAGCACCTCATCCAGGACATCACCAGCACCTACATCGTGCGCGTATCGGGTGACTCGATGGACCAGGCCGGCATCAGCGACGGCGATGAACTGATCGTCAACAGGGCGCTGGAACCGCGGGACGGTTCCGTGGTGGTGGCGGTACTGGACGGCGAGCTCACCATCAAGCGCCTGAAGATCTCCGCGGCAGGGGTGGTGCTCCAGGCGGCCAACCCGCTCTATCCGGATATCCGGGTCCCCGCCCTGGCCGATCTCACCATCTGGGGCGTTGCCACGAGGTGCCTGCACCATGTCTAGGGCGCGGCAACAGATAGCTCTGGTGGACGTGAACTGCTTCTACGCCAGTGCAGAGCGGGCCTTCGATCCCTCCCTGGAGGGCAAACCGCTCGTCGTGCTCTCCAACAACGATGGCTGCGCCGTGACCCGCAGCCCGGAGGCAAAGGCCCTGGGGATCAGCACAGGCGAGCCTTGGTTTAAGATCGCCCCTCGGGCCAAGGAATGGGGTCTCACTGCCCGGTCCAGCAACTACGAACTATATGGCGACATCAGCGCGCGGGTCATGGAACTGCTCGGACGTTATTCGGCCTGGCTCGAGGTCTACAGCATCGACGAGGCCTTCCTCGGCATCAAGGGCAGCCCCGAGCAGGTCATCGATCTCGGCAGGACCATCAAGGCCGCTGTCCAGCGCAACGTCGGCGTGCCCGTCTGCGTCGGCATCGCCGCCACCAAGACGCTCGCCAAGCTGGCCAACCGGTGGGCAAAGAACAACGCCGCGCTCGGCGGGGTATGCCGCTGGGAGTCGATGGACCCTCAGGCGCGGGAACTGCTCATGGCCCGGCTGCCGGTCTCGGAGGTGTGGGGCGTGGCGGCCCGGTTGGAAAAGCGGCTGAACGCCATGGGGATCTGCACAATCCTGGAGCTCAGCCGGGCGGATCCTGTGATGGTACGGGACCACTTTTCGGTGGTGCTGATGCGCACCGTGCTGGAACTGCGGGGAACGCCGTGCATACCGCTGGAGGAGGAACGGGTGGGACGGGACCAGCTGATCTTTTCCCGCTCGTTTTCCACCCCCCTGACCTCGGTCCCCGAATTCCGTCAGGTCCTGAGCGTCTACGCCCAGCAGGCCAGTGCCCGGCTGGCCCGGCACCGCCTTCAGGCGAAGGTCCTCACCGCGTTCGCCGGCACGTCCCATTACAACCCGAGGGACAAGTCGTTTCCGTCGGTCTGCGTTCCGCTGCCCATGCCCACCGCGGACCCGGTCCTGCTGACCAAGGCGGCCCACGCCCTGCTCCCCTCGATCCAGGACGGTGTCAAATACGCCCGGGCCGGCATCATGGTCACCGACCTGCGGCCCTCCGGCAATCAGCAGCCCCTTGAGCCTTTCACGAACCCGCACGAGGAGCGCGGCATCGGCCCACTCGTCGAGGAGATCAGCCGCAAGTACGGCCGGGGCACCATCGGGCTCGGGTTCGCAGGCTTGAGAAGCGGCCTGGATTGGAGCATGAAGCGCGGCATGCGGTCACCCCGATACACCACACACTGGGATGAGCTGCCGGTGGTGCGCGCCGCCTGAGGGCTCCGGTCCGCGACAGCAGACGGGTCAGTCCACAAACTCCGACTGCGTCTCGATGAAATCCCACTCGGCTTCGGTCAGGACTGCCTGCGGGCTGTCCGGGTGCGGGCCGCCTGCCTCGGCAATCCCCTGCATCACGAACACCGGAACGTCACCGGCCCGCAGGTTCTCGCGAAGCCATTCCTTGCTTTTCAGGTCCAGCTCAAGCCACCACATGTGAATCTGCATGGGACGCCGCCTTTCTACGTCTCCACGCTAGGCTCGCTGGGCGCGGGATTCAAGGGAAAATTGGCGCTCTTCCAAACCGGAGCCGCAGCCGTGGCGTGGGGGTCAAAACGGCCCCTGAACTGGGCCAAGGCACCGATGGCTCTGGTCTTTCCTGACGCCGGGGGCACACAATTGACTATGGATGCAGAGCACTTCAGCGGCCCGCCTCCCCTCCTCGTGGGCATGGTTCCCGGCCAGCATCCGGAGGTCCTCAAGACCGCGGTCGGCTTGGCGCAGAAGCTCTCCGCTCCGTTGCTCTGCGCCTTCGTGGACGAGGCGAGTTACCTGGTTGAATGGGATCCCGCGCGCTCCGCTCACCGGCTCTCCCTGCATCCCGACAGGGACGACGACGATATCCGTTCCGTGACGACGGAACTGAAGTCGGCCATCGGCTCAGCCATCCAAGACGGCGGCACGGCGTGGACCCTGCGCACCCTGGCCGGCGATCCCGCGCGGGCCCTCGGCAGGCTGGCATCGGAGGTCAATGCACCCATGATCATCGTGGGCACTCCGGAGCGCGGCTTCGGGCACCGGATCACCGAACTCCTGAACGGGTCAGTGGCCGCCTGGCTCACCCACCACCAGAGCCGGCCCGTACTGGTTGTCCCGTTCCGGATGGCCGCACACCAGGACCGGGCGGAGTAGCTGGGTGGCGGCTTCGTCCTCGACCTGGAAAGGCGTAGGAAAGTAAAGTGAAAGTAGTTATTCGAGGCGGTGGCCAACTTGGCTACCGGCAAGTAAGCTGAACAGGCAGGCTGATCCAGAGCCCGCCCAAAGACTGCTCCGGAGTGCGTATCCCCCAATAACGCGCTCCGGAGCTTTTTTGTACCCAAAAAAGCCCCATCCCGGATTAAGAGGCAGAACGTCCCCATTTTCCCAACGAGCACCGGCTTCGCGCACCCTCCTTGACTTATACCCCCTAGGGGTATACTTTGAGGGCATGGAGACTTCCGAAGGACGGACGCCCACCGTGTCCAACGAAGAACCGATAGCTGAATCCCCCCAGCACGGCTACACGGCCGACAAGGACGCGTACCTGCGCCGGCTCCGGCGGATTGAGGGACAGGTCCGGGGAATCGCCCGGATGGTCGAGGAAGACAAGTACTGCATCGACATCCTCACCCAGGTCGCCGCCGTGACCAAGGCCCTGCACGCCGTCAGCCTGGGCCTGGTGGAAGAACATATCGGCCACTGCGTTGTCGGGGCGGCCTCCGAACCCGATCCGGACCTGCGGGCTGAAGCCATCGACCTTAAGGTCAAGGAGGCGGCGGGTGCCATCGGGCGCCTGCTCCGCTAACGGCGAGACCACCACCCACCCGGCTGGCCGACCCGGTCAGCGCACCAACAAGGAGTCAGCAATGAGCACCATCTCCACCAAAGTCCACGTCTCCGGCATGACCTGCGGGCACTGCATCTCGGCCGTCAGCGAGGAACTCGAGGCACTCTCCGGCGTCGAGGAAATCGACATCGACCTCAATGCCGGTGGCATTTCCACCGTCACCATCACATCCACGGAGAAGCTCTCCCCCTCCGAAATCGGTGAGGCAGTGGCCGAAGCGGGCTACCTGGTGGTGGCCAACGAGGCCTGACCCCGCCTCCATTCGCACCGAGCACCAAGCACCACCACAGGCACCAAGCACCACCACAGGCACCAAGCACCACCACAGGCACCGAGCACCACCACAGAAGGACCAGCCATGGGCACCGAACCCCTACCCACAGGCACCAGCCGCCGGGTGATCGAACTCGACGTCGAGGGCATGACCTGCGCCTCGTGCGTGAACCGGGTGGAAAAGAAGCTTGCCAAGCTCGACGGCGTCCAGGCCACGGTCAACCTCCCCCTGGAAACCGCCCATGTGACAGCCCCGGCAGGCATCACCGACCAGCAAATCACAGACCAGGTAGCCTCCGCCGGCTACAAGGCCCGGATCAAACGACCTACGCACGTCGATCAAGAAGAGAGTGCCCGCCACGAGGCCGTAGCGACCCAGCACGCGGAGCACGCGCCGGCCCACGAAGACCATATGGCGCACGGCGGGGCAGCCTCGGAGCTGAAGCCCCGGCTCATCGTCGCGGCGGTTCTGGCGGTGCCGGTGTTCCTCATCTCGATGTTCCCCGCCTTCCAGTTCCCGAACTGGGGCTGGGTGGTGGGCGCCCTGGCCCTGCCGGTGGTCAGCTGGGCGGCGTGGCCGTTCCACAGGGCGGCCGCGATCAATGCCCGCCACTTCGCGTCCACCATGGACACCCTGGTCTCCCTCGGTGTGATCGCGGCGTACCTGTTCTCCGCCTGGCAGCTCCTCGCCTTCCCCCGCCTGACCGAACACCCCGGCATGGATGAGATGGGTGGCGCTGGTTCCGGCGGCCTGTATTTTGAGGTGGCCAGCGTTGTCACCACGTTCCTCCTGCTGGGCCGTTTTTTGGAGGCGAACGCCAAGACGAAGGCGGGGGACGCGCTCAGGGCTCTCCTGGACCTGGGCGCGAAGGACGCCACCATCCTGCAAGACGGCACCGAAGTGAAAATCCCGGCGGGCCGGCTGGCCCTCGGGGACCTGATCGTGGTCCGCCCGGGCGAGAAGATCGCCACCGACGGCGTAGTAGCCGACGGCGTCTCGGCGGTGGATGCCTCCCTGGTCACCGGCGAATCGGTTCCGGTGGACGTTGGTCCGGGCAGTAATGTCACCGGTGCCACCATCAACACGTCCGGCCGCCTGCTGGTCCGGGCCACGCGTGTCGGGGCGGAAACCACCCTTGCCCAAATGGGGCGGCTCGTTTCCCAGGCACAGACCGGAAAGGCGCCGATCGCGCGGCTTGCTGACCGCATCAGTGCCGTGTTCGTGCCGGTGGTCCTCGCCATCGCCGTCCTCACATTCGCCGGCTGGATGCTTGCCGCCGGTCCGGACATCACCGGGCCGGAGCTCCGCGCAGCCTTTACGGCGGCGGTGGCCGTGTTGGTCATTGCATGCCCCTGCGCACTTGGCCTGGCTACCCCGGTGGGTCTCCTGACGGGCACGGGGCGCGGCGCGCAGCTGGGCATCCTCATCAGGGGCCCGCAGGTCCTGGAGGACACCCGGACAGTGGACACCATCCTGCTGGACAAGACCGGGACCGTTACCAGCGGCCAGCTGTCCGTCGACGCCTCCGTGGCATTTGCCCCGTTCAGCGAGGCGGAGGCCCTGCGGCTGGCCGGCGCCGTCGAGTCAGCATCGGAGCATCCGATCGCCGCCGCGATCGCCGCCGCCGCGAGGTCTGCGGTGCCGGCCACGGGCCGGCGGCCGTACACCAGCCAGAGCGGCAGTACAGCGGACGACGGCGCCGGCCTGCCCGCCGTCGTCGGCTTCCGTTCCGCACCCGGCGGCGGGGTGGTGGGAACCGTTGAAGGCCGGCTCGTGGTTGCCGGCCGGAGCGGATGGCTGCGGGACAACGGCGTCGAGCCCACGCCGGCGCAGGACCAGGTGCTCCGTGCCGCGGAGGCGACCGGTGCCACCGCCATCTGGGTGGCCGTGGACGGCGAGGCTGCCGGCATCATCGCGCTGAGAGACACGGTCAAGGCTGGATCGGCAGCCGCCGTCGCGCGGCTCAAGGGCCTGGGCCTGCGGCCCATGCTGCTCACCGGCGACAACCCCGCCGTCGCAGCCGAGGTGGCCGCCGCCGTCGGGATTGCCGCGGAAGATGTTTTCGCCGGCGTGCTGCCCGAAGGCAAGGTGGAAGCCGTCCGGCGGCTGCAGGCCGGCGGTGCCACGGTGGCCATGGCGGGCGACGGCGTGAACGACGCCGCGGCCCTGGCGCAGGCCGATCTGGGCATCGCGATGGGTTCCGGCACGGACGTGGCGATCGAAGCGGCCGACCTGACCGTGATGGGTAACGACCTGGGTCAGGTGGCCACCGCGATCGAGCTGTCACGCCGCACGCTGGGCACCATCAAGACCAACCTGTTCTGGGCGTTCTTCTACAACGCGGTAGGCATACCCGTGGCGGCCCTGGGCCTGCTCAATCCGATGGTCGCCGGCGTGGCCATGGCGGCGAGTTCGGTGCTGGTGGTGGCCAATTCGCTCAGGCTGCGGCGCTTCGGCAGGTAGTTCCCGGAACCTAAGCCGTACCGAAGCGGACGGCCGACCGGGCCTTCGCCTTGGCTGCTTCCTCGTCGCGGTCCTTGGCTGGCGCATGCGTCACAAGCGCGTCGAGCAGGTGCTGGGTCACATGCGCGATCTCGTGCACCGCGTGCTCGAACGCCTCCTCATTGGCCTTGGAGGGCTTGGTACTGCCGCTGATTTTGCGGACGTACTGCAGCGCTGCGGCGTGCACCTCCTCGGAGGTCGCGTGGGGTTCGTAGTTGTGGAGGGTACGGATATTCCGGCACATACCCCCATGCTAGGCTCTGGAACGCCGCGGATCGACCCTTCCAAGCCCGCTTCGGGCGGGGCATGTGCGCATGGGGAGGAGTTCATGGGGAGCGCTGCCCATCGACACTGTTTCGGGCTGAAGGATAGTTTTTAGGCAATGGATCTTCCGGACGAGCCGGAGGCCGCTGGGGATGCCGACTGGATCGGGTCCGTTGATTAAAGGAGATATCTAATGGCTATTTGGGGTGCAGACATTGCCCAGCTGAAGAACCTGGGCACCAAGCTTCAGGCTGGCTCGAATGAAATCGAGAAGCAGAAGTCCCTGCTGACCAAGGTGCTCGAGGGCACCGACTGGAAGGGCCCGGACGCCGACAAGTTCCGCAGCGAGTGGCACGGCCAGCACGCCGCAGCCCTGGCCAAGGTGGCGCAGGCTCTGGACGAGGCCGGCAAGCAGGCAACGCGCAACGCTTCCCAGCAGGAGGAAGCCTCCCGCTAAGCGGGAATGCACGAGGGCCGGACGCAGCATGCGTCCGGCCCTCCGGCATTTAAACGGTCCGTCACCCAAGACTGGCCCCGGCACTGAAGACTTACGGGACGGGCTCGACGTCGTTCGCATGGTCAAGCGGTCCGGTCACCCCTGTCTGGTCCCCGGCTTTGGCGCCCCGGAGCTCGTCCAGCCGGACGAACAGCACCCCGCCGACAATCAGCAGACCGCCGAGGAGCTGGATAACGCCGGGCAGTTCGCCCAGCAGAAGCCACGCCCAGATGACGGCGAAGAGGACCTCGGTGAGCGAGACGAAAGAGGCCACCTTGGTGCCGAGTGCGCGGGCTGCCACGATCCCGGAGACATAGGCCAGGACGGTGGCAAGAACCACAAGGCCACACAGCGGCACCCACCACGGCGTGGTCCACGGTCCGAGTGTGGTGTCGGCCGTGCTCATGGCCATGGGCAGGAGACCGGTGGCCGCCGTCAGCCACATGACGGCGGCGCCCACCAGAAGCCCGCCCGATGCAAGGACGATGGGCGGCAGGGTGTCATTCTCCTTGGCCGTGAGGAAGAAATAGATGGCCAGGCAGACGGCCGCAGCGAGGCCCCAGAGCACTCCAACGGGGTCGACCTTGACTGCACCGGTGAAGTCCAGGACGAGGACCAGCCCGCCCAGGGACAGCAGCGTCCCTGCGATGGTGAGGGGGCGCGGCCGCTTCCGGCTGGCCGCCCAGATCCACAGCACAATCAATACCGGGCCAAGGTATTCGAGCAGCAGGGCCACGCCAACAGACAGCCTGGCCACGGCGTTGAAGTAGAACAGCTGGCAGCCTGCCACGCCGATAACGCCGAAAAGGACAATAGTCAGCCAGTTCGACCCCAGCTGGTGCCACCGGCCCCGAAGTGCCGGAACAGCGGGGATTGCGAGGATAAGGGCGGCCCCTGTCAGGCGGGCCGTGACGGCGCCGCCGGGCGTCCAGCCTGTTTCCAGCAGCGCCTTCGCGAAGGAGCCGGAGAGCCCGAAGATCGCCGACGAAAAGAGCGCGATACCCAGCCCTGACGCAAGGAAGCCGGAGGCCTTGGTCGTGGCATTGGCCACGGCAGGGACCGGACCCGCGGAAATGAGCGTGATGCTGGCGCGGCGGTTCGATGCGGACACAGAGGCCTCCCGTCAGGAGTAAAGTGGGGTATTGGTCCTGACACTACGCCCCGGCACTGTAAGGAGTCAAGATGGTCTTTGCCCCTGACACGGAGCTATCGCTGCGCTTCGTGGTGGATCTCATCAACTCGGCCGCCAACGGCGAGGAGAATCTGCCCACGACGGAGGACCTGGACGAGTTCCTGCGGCGAGAGGGGTACAGCGGTTCACGAACCCACGACGCCGCCGAGCTGGGCAGCGTCCACGCGTTGCGGACAGAGTTGGCTGCCCTGTGGACAGCAGACGAGGATACGGCGGTGGCAGGCGTGAACCGGCTCCTGCGCGAGGCCCACGCGCTCCCCCAGCTCCTCAAACACGACCAGTGGGACTGGCACCTTCACGCCACCACCCATGACGCGCCACTTGCGGAAAGAATGGGCACCGAGGCCGCCATGGCCCTGGTGGACGTGATCCGCAGCAAGGAGATGGACCGCATGCTGGTGTGTGCGGCCGATGACTGCGACGCGGCAGTGCTCGACCTCAGCCGCAACCGGTCCAAGAGATACTGCGATACAGGGAACTGCGCCAACCGGGCGCATGTGGCGGCGTACCGGGCGCGCCGCGCCAGCGGAGAGTAAACAGCGCCAGCGGAGAACAAACAGCGAGTATGCGCCGGGGGGCATGAACCGGCCGGCGGCGACCGGCGTCGGGCGTTAGGAAGCTCCGCCGTCGGGTCCGGAATCACCGGTTCCGGCCGGACCTGAAGCCTCCGGGCGGCCCTGGGTTCCGTGGCCGCCGTGGCCCGGGGACGGCTTCCGGGCCGAGCTCAGGTTCACGCCGGAGCCTTTCCCCAGATGGGCGGCGTTGTCCTTGTAGCTCATGGACAGCATCGCGGCGATGACGAGGGTGACGATGAAGGCGATGCCGGCCGCGGTGAAGGCCAGGTCGAACCGCGGCGACCGGGCGCTGCCACCGGAGGCAAAAATCAGCACTGCGAAGAACGCCACCACGGCCCAGAAGGCGGAGAACATCAGGGGTCCCTTCACCGAGGTCCGCAGATTGCGCGGTTCTCCTGGTTTCTGGTGTGCCAAGGTGATTCCTCCCATGCGGGCGCGATGCGGCCTGCCCGCTGTGCTGTGTGCTGGTCCTGAAGGGGTGCTGGTTGTCGAGCGCTGTTCTACAACGAGTAGAACCCTTGCTACTAGTTTACGGCCTTTGGCGCGTCCGTCCGCGCATCGTGCCGGAGCGAGAGGCCCGCAAGGATCCAGAGCACGCCTGAAATGATGGCACCGCCGCCAGCTACTCCGAGCAGCGCGTGTGGGCCAAGATCCACGAAGAACGGCAGGGTGCCGGCCGTTCCCAGCCCGATGATTCCGGAGGCAAGCCAGTCGCGGGCCAGGACATGCCGCCCACGGAACCTGATGCCCAGATACAGCTCGGCCGCCGACGCCACCGCGAGGCCCAAAGCACCAATCACGGCGAACACCAGGCTGCCCTGCAGGAACAGCAGGGCCACGCCGGCGCCGGTCAGGGCGGCTCCCGCAGCCGACATGATGCGGCCGCCCACGGCTTCGCGGCGGAACCCGGTTAGCGGAATGCCCCACAGCAGAATCAGGCCGGTGGCCAGTAGGTACGCGCCGCCGGTCAGCGACATTCCAGCCACGGACGGAGCGGCCCAGAACACGGTCACGGCACCGAACACGAGCGCGGCGGCAGCCCGCAGCAGGGCGGGTTTCCACAGTTCCGCCAAGGGGGAAGGCACGTCGGCTTCAGCGGGGTTCACGGGGGAAGTCACCGCTCCAGTTTAGTGTGCCAGCCTGCGCCGGCGAATCCGGCCGCAGGGCTATGAGCCGAGCACCATCCAGCGGTCCGTCCTGGCCCGCAGGCCCAGCGTCAAGGCTCGGGCGCACATGTAGCCCAGCGAAAAGGCCGCCCACACCCAAACCAGCGCCGCCGCACCGCTGGCCCCGGCCAGTGGCACCACCAGCAGGAGCGGAAGGTACACCGCAAGATTGACGACGCCGGCAATCGCCAGGTACTTCGCGTCGCCGGCGCCGATCAGCACCCCGTCAAGCACGAACACGTAGCCGGCGAGGGGCTGGCCGGCGGCCAGCGCCCACAGCGCCGCAGTCAGCGCTGACTGGACGCCGGCGTCGGACGTGAATAGGGCCCCGGCGAACGGGGCCACCAAGGCAAGCAGCGCGCCAGTGGCCACGCCAAAGCCGGTGCCCCAGCGGATCATGGTCCGGGTGAGGATCCGGGCCTTGCCGGGGTTGGAGGCTCCCAACTCCTTGCCGATCAGTGCCTGCGCGGCGATGGCCAGCGCGTCCAGCGCGAAGGCGAGGAACGTGAAGACTGTCATGGCCAGCTGGTGGGCCGCGAGGTTCACGGCACCCTGGGCCGTGACCACGACGACGGTGGCCATGATGGCGATGCGTAGGCTGAGGGTCCGCAGCATGAGCCAGGAGCCCACCTTGGTCATGGCCCGGATCCCGTGCCAGTCGGGGAGCAGGCTGACGCCGTGCTCGCGGGCGTTGCGCTGCACCATCACCAGGTACACCGCCGCCATGGCCCACTGCGCGATGCTGGTTCCCACGGCAGACCCGACCACAGACAGCCCGAGCCCGTACACCAGAACCAGGTTCAGCACGATGTTCAGCGAGAATCCCGCCGTGGCCACCACCAGCGGCGTCCGGGTGTCCTGCAGCCCCCTCAGCACGCCCGTGCCGGCGAAGATCAGCAGCATGGCGACCAGGCCGGGCATCGACCAGCGCAGGTAGTCCACGGCGAAGATGCGGACTTCGGGGCCGGGCCCCAGGAGCCCTATCAGCGGCTCCGCGGCGACGAACCCCATCAGCGCGAGCGCGGACCCGAGCAGCAGGGCGAGCCAGACGCCGTTGCGCCCGGCGGCAAGCGCCCTGCCCAACTGGCCGTCCCCCACTGCCCGCGCCACGGCAGGGGTGGTGGAGTAGGCCAGGAAAACCATCAGCCCCACCGCGGTGTGCAGCACCGCCGAAGCCAGGCCGACGCCGGCGAGCTGGGCCACGCCGAGGTGCCCCACAATGGCCGAGTCGGCCAGCAGAAAGAGCGGTTCGGCGATCAGCGCGCCGAAGGCGGGCACGGCAAGCCGGAGGATTTCACGGCCATGGCTCTCGGGCTTTGGGGTGGTGACGGCGGCGGAAGGCGATTGGGGCACGAATCCAGCCTAGCCGGGGCGGAAAAGATAACCACGACACATTAGTTGACACTTCAACGAAAATACGGGACAGTGGAAGAGAAGCTTCATCCGACGCGCTCCGGACCGCGTGCTCAAAAGGGACAACCCCCAATCGATCCGAACGGTGAGAACCTCCATGAACCAGTCCACCCAGACCACCACAGCCCTGACGATTCTGCGAGTGATCGCGGGATTCATCTTCGCCGCGCACGGCTGGCAGAAGTTCAGCGAATTCACCATCGCCGGCACCCAGGCATCCTTTGCCAAGATGGGGGTTCCGGCCGCCGAGGTCGCCGCCCCGATCATCGCCACCCTGGAACTGGCGGGCGGCATCGCCCTCATCCTCGGCGTGCTCACCCGCGTTTTCGCCGCCCTGCTGGCTCTGGACATGCTGGGCGCCCTCTTCCTGGTCCACGCCTCGGCCGGCGTCTTCGTCGCCGACGGCGGCTACGAACTGGTTCTGGTGCTCGCAGCCGGGGCGCTGGCCATCGCCCTTGCCGGAGCCGGCCGCCTCTCGGCTGACGCGGCACTGTTCGGCCGCAGCACTTCCAAGCTCAAGGTTCTCGCGTAGGTCCCCCCGGCTACGGCACCGAAAACCGCACCGCTTGGGAGCGGTGGCTGTTCGGGAACAACGACGGCGGCTGCTCACCGGAACACTTCAGTGTCCGGTGGGCGGCCACCGTCTTTTTTTATTTTCAGCCGGTGACGCCGGTCAGTTCATCGGGCGTGTGGGCCAAGGCTGCCGTGCGGGTGATCTTCCCAGACTTCAGGTCGACAGCGTGGAGTTTCCGCGCTGCCGGCTCGGACACATAGGCGGTGGCGGCCTGAACGTAGAGGGTTGGCCTGGGATCCTGCCACGCCTCGGGCTCCTGCCACGCCGGCACCACGGGCGTCGTGGACTCGGTGGCGCCTGTCAGCGGGTTGAGCACGTGCAGCGCGCCGTCGGTGCCGAGCACCAGCGCCTCCCCGGCCGGTCCGCGCCCCAGCGACCGGAACGAATAACTGGTCCCGATGTCCACCAGCTTCAAGGCTTTGGCGTCAGTGTTCACCAGTGAAATCCGGGTGGGCCGCTCCAGGACCGCATCCTTGTCCACCTTGTAGTCCCCCAGCACCACGCGCGACGCAGGCGAGCCGGCCTGGTTGCCCATCCGGCCATAGGCATCAGGACTGGAGACCTTGGAGAACCTGCCGTCCTTGAAAACCAGCATCCCGTCCTCGCATCCGAAGACCACGGTGTTTTCGCCGGCCCCGGCCTCACCGTGGACGCCGGGGCAATTCTGGCTCCGGAGGATCTCCTTGCGGCTCCGGCCCGCCGCCGGCGCCAGGAGCGCAACAGCGTTGCGTGCATTCTCGTCCCCCACTGTCACCAGCAGCTTGCCGTCCTGCAGTTCCACAGCCACGCCATGGTGGGCTGCGGGTGCGGTGTAGGACCTCGTCTCCGGAAGTCCAACGTCGGCCAGCGCTCCGAGGTCGGCCGACTTAAAGGACTCCACCCGGCCCGATCCGTCGCTGAACAGGACCGTCCTCCCGGCATGCCGCACCACGTGGCCCGGCTTGTTGGCCTCGAATGCGTGATCTGTCAGCGCGGGTTGGCCGGCATAGGAATGGCCATGGTCGCCGTGGCGCTCGGTCCAGACGCCGGCGTCGAGGACGCGGAATGAGTCACCGGCTGCCACCAGGACGTGGCGCCCATCCCCGGCAGCACTGATGCGGTTGTAGCCGTCCAGTTTAATGTCCGCCACTGGCTCAAGGGTCTCGGCGTCCAGCACTCCGATGCCACCCGCGTAGCTGTACGCGAGGCGCGGTTTGGGAGCGCGAAGCTCCATGGGTTCTGTGGTCTCGGTGTTCCGGGAAGTGCTGGCAGAACTTTGGGCGGCCGCCCCTTGCCCGGGGCTTCCGGCGCAGCCGCAGAGGAGGAGGGCAGCTCCGCAGGCCGCCACCACCGGGGCTGCGTGCGGCCTTTTGAAGGGCTGCGTGAAGGGCCTGGCGGAAAGCGCGTCGGAGTGGCCGCCCCAGCGGGTCGTAGTTCGGGCAGGAAGAATGTGTCGTCTCGCTAACATGGTAATAATGATAATCATTTGTATTAGTACGGAATCCGCTTTTGCCCCTCTCATGACTCCGGCTGCATAGGCGGCCGCCCTTATGGCGCCCGGGTGCGCGTTTGTGAAGGCCCGGATCGGCCCGAGGGACGCCGGTCAGTAAACTGCGAGCATGAGCGAGACTGCCGCTAACTCAGTGACCCTCCGGTTTCTTGCCGCCCCCATGGACGTGGGCCACAGCGGCTCGGTGGACGCCGGCACCGTGCTGGAGTGGGTGGACAAGGCCGCCTATGCCGCCGCCGTCGGCTGGGCCAAGTCCTACTGCGTCACCGCGTACGTGGGGAACATCCACTTCGCAGATCCGGTGAACAGCGGCGACATGGTGGAGGTCACGGCCACCATCGTCTACACAGGCCGCTCCTCCATGCATATCCGAACGGTGGTTTCCTCAGGGGACCCCAAAGGCGGGCCGGCCACCATGCGCAGCCAGTGCATGGTGATCTTTGTGGCCGTCGGCGAGGACGGCAGACCCGTCCCGGTACCGCAGTTCGAGCCGGCAACGCCGGAGGAACTGGAACAAAGGAACCATGCCCTGGCGCGGATCAAGATCCGCGAGCAGATCGTCGAAGCCATGAGCGCCCAGGAATATACCGACGCCGGCACCGCGGAGCGCGTGGTTCTGCGGTTCATGGCAGCACCTACGGACGTGAACTGGGGCGGCAAGGTCCATGGCGGAATCGTCATGAAATGGATCGATGAGGCCGCATATGTGTGCGCCTCACGCTACTGTGGCCGGGACACAGTGGCGGTCTTCTCCGGCGGCGTGCGCTTCTACCGGCCACTGCTGATCGGCCACGTGGTGGAGGTAGAGGCGCGGCTGGTCTACACGGGGACGAAGGGCATGCACATTGCCGTACATGTCCGCTCCGGGGACCCCAAGGGCCGTGAACTGAACCTGACGACTTACTGCCTTACCGTGATGGTGGCCCGGGATGCCGAGGGCACCTCTGTTCCCATCCCGGCATGGACCCCCGTGTCCGAGGAGGACAAACGGCTCCACGCCCACGCGCGGGAACTGCTGGAAATCAGGGCAGCAGCCCCGGGAAACAGGCTGCCCAACCACCTGCTGCAGTCGCAGCCAAGCTAGAACCCGCCGCCTCCGCCGGCATCTCCAGCCATGTTTGCGAAGCGGGAGTAATGGCCCTGGAAGGCCACCACGATGTCCTTGGTGGGGCCGTTACGGTGCTTTGCGATGAGGATGTCCGCCTCGCCGGCGCGCGGCGATTCCTTGTCATAGACGTCTTCGCGGTGGAGCAGGATGACCATGTCGGCATCCTGCTCGATGGAGCCTGATTCACGGAGGTCCGAGACCATGGGCCGCTTGTCCTGGCGTTGCTCCGAGCCACGGTTCAGCTGTGACAGCGCGATCACGGGCACCTGGAGCTCCTTGGCCAGCAGCTTCAGCGCGCGCGAGAACTCGGAGACTTCCTGCTGGCGGGACTCCACCTTTTTGCCGGAGCTCATGAGCTGCAGGTAGTCGAGGATCACCAGTTTGAGGTCATGCTGCTGCTTCAGGCGGCGGCACTTGGCGCGGATTTCCATGAGCGACATGTTGGGGCTGTCATCGATGAACAGCGGGGCATCGTTCATGCGGCCCATGGTGGTGGCGATTTTGGACCACTGCTCGTCCTTGATGGTGCCTTTGCGGAGGTCCTGAAGGCCGATGGTGGCCTCGGCGGACAGGAGGCGCATGGCGATTTCGTTCCGGCCCATTTCCAGGGAGAACATCACCGTGGCGAGGTTGTTCTTGATGGCGGCGGAGCGGGCAAAGTCCAGCGCGAAGGTGGACTTACCGACGGCAGGACGGGCGGCGATGACGATCATCTGGCCCGGGTGCAGCCCGTGAGTCAGCTCGTCCAGCTCGTAGAAGCCGGTGGGAACGCCCACCATGCCTTCGCCGCGGTGACCGGAGGCCTCGATCTCATCCACCGTGGATTCCATGACGTCTTTCAGGACGACGTAGTCCTCGGCCGTGCGGCGTTCGGCGACGGCGTAGACCTCCGCCTGGGCTTGGTTGACCAGGTCCTCCACTTCGCCGTCCTGGCCGTAGCCCAGCTGCACGATCTTGGTGCCGGCGTTGACCAGCCGCCGGAGCACGGCGCGTTCGGCCACGATCTCGGCGTAGTAGCCCGCGTTGGCAGCAGTGGGCACGGTCTGAATGAGCTCATGCAGGTAGGCCGGACCGCCGATCCGGTTGATCTCGCCGCGCTTGGTCAGCTCATCGGAGACAGTGACGGCATCCGCGGGTTCTCCGCGGCCGTAGAGGTCAATGACGGCCTCATAAATGGTCTCGTGGGCGGGGCGGTAGAAGTCCTGCCCGCGCAGGATCTCCACGACGTCTGCGATGGCGTCCTTGGAGAGCATCATGCCGCCCAGGACGGACTGTTCGGCGGGGATGTCCTGGGGAGGCTTACGGCTGCCTTCGGTTTCGCGGGTACCTTCGATTGAGTCCAGGTGCGTAACTGACAAAGCTGCCGTCCTCCATAGTGTCCGCAGACCTTGCAGGAGGTCTGCGGCGCGTGTGCCGTGTGCCGTGGGTGGGGCCGGGGAGCAAAATCTGCTGTCCGGGCTAATGCAACTAGACCAGCTGGCCCTGACATTTTTCCGTCCGGGCCATTCAACCCCGGCGAACGCCTCATCCACAGGTTTTCCACAGGCAGCACAAATCAACCGGAGCGCGGCTGTCCACCGGCTCCGGCCATCATGCCGGTAGGGAAAACTCACCCGAATGGGTGTCTCCGCTACGTTAGCGCCCTGCCGCCGACTCACAAAGCCGGGGATTCTGCACCTCTGTGGATAACGTGTGCACAAACGACTGCTGCTTGTGCACAGCCTGTGGGCGAAGCTGTGGATAGAAATTTTCTTTACGGCATATATGGCCTCTGACCTGCGAAAACACTGGTATCACGCTGTGGACAAGCTTAATTTTTGGACCAACCTTAATCCACAGCCTCAACGCTGCACTGGGGATACCGGCCAGTAATTTCGCGGTTACCGCGCCTTTTCGGCACCTACATGCCCAATTTGTGATGGGGCTCACCGGTATATGTCCACGTCTGTGCGGGCATGCATGCCATCTGGTCGAATCTCTTGGCGAACGGCGACATTGATGGCTCCCGGCAGGCCGCACCATGCGCTGCCGTGCATATGCTGTGGATAACGCACATCTGGCGTTAAGCTCTAGGTATGGGCGACGTTCTGACAGTCTTGGTTCCTGCCCTTATCCTTGCGGCAGCTCTCTGGGCCTTCGCTACGGCCCTGAAGCCGCGCGATGGCGGCATGTCGGACGCGGACCGGTATCAGCTAGATCTGGCGCGGCGTTCCCAGGCCCACTACGCGTCGCAGGTCGAGGCGGCCATGGCGGCCCGGGCGCGTACGGAGGCGGCCTCCCTGCCGAGCCAGAACCGGCAGCAGCAGATCCAACAGCTTGACCATTACCGGTCGCCGACGGTCGGCCAGCCCGGCCACGATCCTCTTCATCCGCACCGCTCAGACCCGGCGGCAGTCATGACGGTGGCAACGTTGAATCCGCAGCTGGCACTGCAGCTGCAGTCGTTGGTGCGCAACGGGCAGAAGCTCCAGGCCATCAGGCTCCTGCGCCAGGCAACCCACTCCGACCTTAGAACCGCCAAGCAATTTGTAGATCGGCTGTAACCATGGAATCGCTCCTGATCCCCCTCCTGATCCTCATGGCCGTGGCCATCGCCGTGGCCGTCGCGGCACGGGCTTGGAGCCGCCGCCGGCGCACTGTCGGGGAGCCGGCCAAGCCGCCGGCAGAGTCCGCAGAGTTGGCCAGGGAAGCCGCCGCCAAGCTGTCCGAAGAGGAACACCGGCGCCTGTATGCCCTCATCGCCCAGGGCCAGGCCATGGCGGCGATCAAGCTGTACTACGAGGTGTCAGGGCAGGGCCTGCGCGCTGCGAAGGATGCGGTGGCCGCGCTGGCAGCCCACCCGCAGCCCTTCCGCTCACGGGCGCCGGAGCCCAGCGAACCCGAGGACGATGACGAGCCCCCGCAGCGGTTCCCGTACCGGTACAGGGCCATTGCCAGCAAAGGCGACGTCACCCGCGAGGTCAGCAGCAATATGCTGAACGACGAGATCTACGGCCGTATCCGGACACTGGCCAAGAGCGGCAACATCGAAGCAGCGGCCACCGCGCTGACCCGGCACTCGGATATCACCATGAAGCAGGCCCGCGAATTCATCGCCCTGCTGGACGACTGACTACCAACGGGCCCCCACCTTCGGTAGAGCGGCGGGGGAGCATGCCGGGCGCGGGCGGCGCGGGAGCAGGGCGAACAGGCGCCGGAGGTGCCCGGCACCCTGGCGTTGACCCGGTCGATGTTCGTGTCCCGCGCTAGTGTCCGCCCGAGATACCGGCCAGCAGCTGCTCGAAGGGCAGTGACTCCAGCGGAGCCTGCATGCGGCTTGGCTGTGCCCCGTCCAGGAGGCTGCTGAACTCTGCCGTTGCCCGTTCGATGCGCAGCGACAGGGGAGTTCCGCCGTCGTCGGTGTTTCCCCAGTCCTGCGGGCCGGCGAAGACGGCCGTGGCGGCCGTCCGCGTGCGCAGGTAACTGAACAGCGGCCGCATGGCGTAGTCCAGCACCATCTGGTGGCGGTCCGTTCCGCCGGTGGCTCCCAGGAGGACCGCTTTTCCGTCCAGCGATTTGGGGTCGAGGACGTCAATGAAGGACTTGAACAGCCCGCTGTAGGACGCGCTGAAGACGGGAGTGACGGCAATGATGCCGTCGGAGGCCTCCACTCCGGCGATCACCTCTGCCAGCCGGGGCGGGGCGTATCCCGTGACGAAGTTGTTGGCGATGTCCACGGCCAGATCGCGGAGCTCCACGACGTCGGTGGTGACCTCGTACCCGGCGGCAGTCAGTTCCCGGGTGGTGGCGGCGGCAAGCTGCTCGGCAAGTAGGCGGCTCGACGACGGCACTCCCAGGCCGGCGGACAGTACGGTTATGCGGCGGGTCTCCATGGCGCTCTCCTCTGTTGGCGTTCTATATGCATTTGCATCTATTCGCTCAACCTGACGGGCACGGTCTTTATTCCGCGCCGGAACGACGAAGCCCCCGCCGTCGGTTTCCCGGAGGAATCCCGACGGCGGGGGCCGTCAGCAGTTCAGGACTGCGGAGCGATCCGGCGAAACGCCGGAATCTGTTACTTGCCTGCGACTACGTCGAGTTCGATCACAGCGGCAACGTCGTCGTGCAGACGGACGTTGGCCTGGTAGGAACCGACCGACTTGATGTGAGCCGGCAGTTCAACCTTGCGCTTGTCGATGCTGCCCAGGCCGGCGGCCTCAACAGCGGCGGCGACGTCGGCCTGCTTGACCGTGCCGAACAGACGGCCGCTTTCGCCAGCCTTGACAACCAGCTTGACCGGCTTGGCGGACAGAGCGGCGGCCTGCTTCTGAGCATCTTCCAGGGAAGCGTGCTCGCGGGCGACGCGGGCAGCCTTGATGGACTCAACCTGCTTCTCGCCACCCTTCGACCAGGTCAGGGCGAAACCGCGGGGCAGCAGGTAGTTACGTGCGTAACCGTCCTTGACCTCGACAACGTCGCCAGCAGCACCGAGACCGGTTACTTCGTGGGTCAGAATGAGCTTTGCCATGTTAGTTAATCCCTTTCCTTAGCCCCGGCCAGCGCCGGAGTAGGGCAGCAGGGCAACTTCGCGGGCGTTCTTGATTGCCTGGGCGATCTTGCGCTGCTCCTGCACCGTTACGCCAGTGACGCGACGGGCGCGGATCTTTCCGCGGTCGGAGATGAACTTGCGCAGCAATGCTACGTCCTTGTAGTCGATGACAGTGATGTCAGCGGCCTTCAAGGGGTTGGACTTTGGTTTGGGCTTACGGAGTTCAGCCTTAGCCATCGTGGAGCTCCTATTCTAGGGAGCCCGTGAATCGTGATCCACGGGATGGTGGTGGTCCGACCGCGGCATGCCCGCAACGTGCCGTATGGAACGCTTTGGCGGATGCTGCGCCGGACCTTTGTTTTGTTGTTTAGAAGGGAGGTTCGGAATCCGGGCCGTTGCCCCAGCCGCCGCCCGCATTGCTGACTCCGGGTGTGGCCCAGGGGTCTTCCTGCGCTGCGGGCTGGTTGCCGCCCCAGCTTCCTCCGGTGTTGCCGCCCTGGTTTCCACCCTGGCCGCCACCGAATCCACCGCTGTTGCCGCCGCCGAAACCGCCCTGGCCGCCGGAGCGCTGGGTGCGGTTGACTTTGGCATTGGCGTAACGCAGGCTCGGGCCGATTTCGTCGACTTCGAGCTCGATAACGGTGCGCTTCTCGCCTTCTTTTGTTTCGTAGGAACGGCTCTTCAGGCGGCCGGAAACAATCACGCGGGTGCCCTTGGTGAGGGACTCGGCGACGTTCTCTGCGGCCTCCCGCCAGACCGAAGCGCGGAGGAACAGGGTTTCCCCGTCCTTCCACTCATTGGACTGGCGGTCGAAGGTGCGAGGCGTGGACGCGATGGTGAAGTTCGCTACTGCCGAACCTGACGGTGTGAACCTGAGTTCGGGGTCACTGGTGAGATTACCGATGACCGTAATAGTGGTTTCGCCTGCCATCTACTGCCTCCTTGTTCGTTCCTGCGGGGTAAAGAATGAAAGCTGGGAGCTGAAATTACTCAGCAACAACCTTCTGCTCTTCGGGGCGAGTGATCTTGGTGCGCATGATGGTCTCGTTGAGACTCAGCTGGCGGTCAAGTTCCTTGGCGGTAGCCGGCGTCGCGGTGAAGTTCACCACGGCGTAGATACCTTCGGACTTCTTCTTGATGTCGTAAGCCAGACGGCGACGGCCCCAGATGTCAACCTTTTCGATGGTTCCACCATCGTTCGTGATGACGTTCAGGAACTTCTGAAGCGACGGCTCTACGGTACGCTCTTCGACCTCGGGGTCGATGATTACCATCAATTCGTAAGGACGCATATGTGAACCCACCTCCTTTGGGCTAAGCGGTTACGGTATTTCCGTAACAGGAGGTTCATTTGCGATGCCGTGCACGCCCGTCCCCAAAAAATGGACCGGGGCGCAGCACAGACTTCACTATCTTAGTGCATCGTGGAGGATTTCCGCGATTCGGACAGCTCCAAGGCTACTGGCTCTGATAATGAGCCCGAGGCAGCGGCCGGGCTATGTGGAAAACCCCTCGGGGAATACTGGAGTCATGACGATTCTGAAATCCGCGCTCCTTTTCGCCCTTGCTGCAGTGGCGGAGATCGGCGGTGCCTGGCTGATCTGGCAGGCGGTCCGCGAGGACAAGGCCTGGTGGTGGGCCGGCCTGGGGATCGTGGCGCTGGGGTTCTACGGTTTCGTTGCTGCCTTCCAGCCGGATGCCCATTTCGGGCGGGTGCTGGCAGCCTACGGCGGGGTCTTCATCGTTGGCTCCCTGGCGTGGGGCATGCTGCTGGACGGCTTCCGGCCCGACCGCTGGGACCTTATCGGTGCCGCCGTGTGCCTCGTCGGCGTCGCGGTCATCATGTTCGCGCCCCGACAGGGCTGATGCCCACTACAAAGCCATCCGCCCGGTTGGCCGTAACGGCGCCAACCGGGCGGATGGTTCTATAAGAATGCTTCAGGCGACGGGACTGGAGACGTGATTACGACGCCGGGCCGGAGCCAACGCCTGCATCCGCGGTTTCGGCGGAAGCGCCAGGGGCTGCCGCCATGTCAGCACGGCCCGGACCGCCCTTGCGGTAGCGCCACACACCGATGCCGACCACAACGGCGGCCAGGGCCACCGAAAGCAGGAGCGATTCGCGGGTGGAATCCAGGATCACCATGCCGATGATCAGCGCCACGATGCTCCCGATCGCCAGCCAGGTGAGATAGGGGAAGAACCACATCTTCAGCGACAGGTCCTGGGCTGCGGCCCCCATCCGGCGGCGCAGGACCAACTGGGACGCGGCGATGACCAGCCAGACGAACAGCGCGATGGCGCCGGAGGTGTTCACCAGGAACAGGAAGACGGTGTCCGGGGCGATAAAGTTCAGTCCCACGGTGATGAAGCCGACCACCGTCGAGGCCAGCACGGCTGCGGCAGGCACTCCGCGCTTGGAGATGCGGGTCCAGGACTTCGGGGCGTCGCCGCGCTGCGAGAGTGAGAAGAGCATGCGGCTGGCCGTGTAGAGGCCGGAGTTCAGGCAGGACAGCACCGAGGTAAGCACCACGACGTCCATGATGGTTCCCGCGCCGGGGATGCCGAAAAGCTCGATGACAGCGACGTAGGGGCTCTTGGCCACGTTGGCGGAGTTCCAGGGGAGCAGCGTGACAACAATCGCGATGGAGCCGATGTAGAAGACCAGGATGCGCCAGACGGTGGACTTCACGGCCTTCTTGACCGCCTCAACCGGGTTTTCGGATTCACCGGCGGCGATGGTGGCGATTTCCGCCCCGAAGAAGGCAAAGACCACCACGAGGATTCCGGCCAGGACAGCACCCGGGCCGTTGGGCAGGAAGCCGCCCTTGCCGGTCAGGTTGCTCAATCCCGGCGCCGGAACCCCGGGAACCAGCCCGAGGATCGCTGCCACACCGAAAAGGAGGAACAGGACGATGGCCGTGACCTTGATGGACGCGAACCAGAATTCGAACTCGCCGTACGATTTTACCGAGCCGAGATTGGTCAGCGTGAGCAGGACCATGAGGGCCAGCGCCCAGACCCACTGGTCGATGCCGGGCACCCAGCGGTGCATAATCGCCGCGCCCGCCGTGGCTTCGATGCCCAGCACGATGATCCAGAACCAGGCGTAGAGCCAGCCGATGCTGAAGCCCGCCCAGCGGCCCAGCGCCTTGTCCGCGTAAGTGGAGAAGGATCCGGTTTCGGGGTTCGCGGCCGCCATCTCACCAAGCATCCGCATGACCAGGATGACCACGATGCCCGCGGCCATGTAGGCCAGCAGGATGCCGGGGCCGGCCTGCTGGATGGCCGCGCCGGAGCCGACGAACAGGCCGGCGCCGATGACGCCAGCAATGGCGATCATCGACAGGTGCCGGGGCTTCAGGGATTTCGACAGTTGTTGGTCTGCGTGCATGGCTGCGCCATCCTCGTTTTGATTGCAGGTTTTGGGCGGTGGCCGGGCGGCAACGTCTGTGCCGGAGACCACACTGTGCGTTTCACACTAAGGGAGCCGGGGGCCAGTCCGGGCTGTGCAAAGGCACAGTTAACGGCAGGCAAAAACAGGCACCTCCCCAGCAGCAGCGCTTCGAAGGAAACAAGCGTTGCCTGTGGGGCACTTTCGTAACCGGGCGGAAACGTATCCTTCAGGGCTTAGGGCGTCGCCGCGGCCCCAAAGAACAGCTCGGTCACCCGGGCCAGCAGGTGCGGATCCTCGACGCCGCAGAGCTCCCTCGCCGAGTGCATGGACAGCAGCGGGACGCCCACGTCCACGGTCCTGATGCCCAGCCGCGTGGCGGTCAGAGGCCCGATGGTGGAACCGCACGGCATCACGTTATTGGAGACAAACTCCTGAAAAGGAATTCCAGCCTCGCCGCACAGCCGTGCCCAGAGCGCGGCACCGGGCGCATCGGTGGCGTACCGCTGGTTGGCGTTGATCTTCAGCAGCGGCCCGCCATTGACGACGGGACGGTTCACGGGGTCATGCCGTTCGGCATAGTTGGGGTGGACGGCGTGGCCAGCGTCGGCGGAAACACAGAACGACGCCGCAAAGGCCTGCCGCCGCTGGCTCGCCGACGCGCCCAGCCCGTCCGAAATCCTGACCAGAATGTCTTCCAGGACCGGCCCGCATGCCCCGGACCTGGACGCCGAACCGATTTCCTCGTGGTCGAAGGCGGCGAGAACCGCAATGGGTGCGGTTTCACCGGAAGCGGCAGGGCCGCCGTCGGACGCATCAGAATGAGCAATCAGCGCCGTGATCCCGGCGTGCGTTGCGGAAAGGTTGTCCAGCCGCCCGGAGGCGAAGAATTCACCCCTGACGCCGAAAACCGCGGGCGGCTGCGTGTCGGCGATAACGATGTCGTACCCGCCGATCTGCTCCGGATCAACCGGCGTGCCGCCGCCGCTGCCCCCGCCGGACACCCGCTCGGCCAGTACCGCCAGCAGATCCTCGCCGGCCGGTTCGCCGAGGCCGAACACCGGGTTCATGTGCTGCTGCTTGTCGAGGGTGAGGCCCTCGTTCACGGCGCGGTCCAGGTGGATGGCCAGCTGTGGAAAGCGCAGCAGCGGCCCGGTGGCGGTCAGGTGCTGCGTGCCGTCGAGCATCACCAGGCGCCCGGCCAGCTGCAGTTCCCGGTCCAGCCACGAGTTCAGCAGCGGTCCGCCGTAGACCTCCACGCCGGCCTGGAGCCAGCCGAACCGCCCCGTCGTCGGCTTGGGCTTGAGCTTGAACGAGGGCGAATCCGTGTGGGCACCCAAAATATTGAAGCCGGTGGTGGGCCCGGCATCTTCGGGCGTGACCCAGGCGATGAGCGCACCGTCCCGCACCACGTAGAACTTGCCTGCCGGGGCATCCCAGGGCTGCATCTCGTGCAGGCCCGTGAAGCCGGCCTCCGCCAGGCGCCGGGCGCCCTCATGGGCGGCGTGAAAGCTCGACGGCGAGGCGCTGACGTAGTCACCCAGGTCCCGGATGTGGTCTGCGGCAGAGGCATGGAGAGGCATGGCTCCGAGTCTAGCGTCGCCCTGGAGGGTGACGTCGAGGCCTGCCGTAGAGCCGCCGGAGACGGAACCGGAGATGGTCTGATCAGTAGTCGGGGTTGCTCGGGGTCACCAGGCCCGTTTCGTAGGCATAGACCACGGCCTGCACGCGGTCCCGCAGGTGCAGCTTGGTCAGGATCCGCCGCACGTGGGTCTTCACGGTAGCCTCCGACAGGAAATACCGGTGTGCGATCTCCGCATTGGACAGCCCCTCGGACATCGCTTCGAGCATCTCGGTTTCCCGCGGCGTCAGGTCCTCCAGCAGCGGGTCGCGGGGAGCAGGTGCCGGGGCTGCCGGAACCGGGCTGCCGCCGCGGACATAGGTTTCCAGGAGCCGCTGGGTGACCCTCGGCGCCACAACGGCGTCGCCGCTCGCCACCACCCGCACGGCCTGGACAAGCTCCGCGGGCGCCACATCCTTCAGCAGAAAGGCGGAGGCACCGGCCTGCAGCCCGGCGAAGGCGTACTCGTCCAGGTCGAAGGTGGTCAGGATGATGATCCTTGCCCGCGAGCCCGAAGTGGTGATGGCCCGCGTGGCCTCGATCCCGTCGAGCAGGGGCATCCGGATGTCCATGAGCACCACATCGGGATCGAGGTGGCCCACCTGACGGACGGCGTCGGCCCCGTCGGAGGCCTCGCCCACCACATCGAGGCCCTCCTCACCCTCAAGGATGAGCCGGAAGCCCATCCGCAGCAGCGGCTGGTCATCCGCCAGCAGGACCCGGAGGCGTCCGGACTCGTTCATTCATTCCCCCATTTGCCGATTTCCACGCTGTCGTTCAGCGTGCTGTCGTTCAGCGTGTTGCCGTACCGCGCGTTGCCGTTCAGCGTGAGGACCGCACGCACGCGCCAGCCGCCGCCGGCGGCCGGGCCTGCCTCCACCGTACCGCCGTAGATTCCGGCCCGTTCCCGCATCCCGGTCAGGCCCTGTCCCGTCCCTCCGGGGGCGACGGCGTCGACGGTTCCCCGCCCGTCGTCGAGCACGTCAATGGTGACGGTGGAATCCCCGTGCACCACCAGTACGTCCACCCGGCTCAGGGCACGGCCGTAGCGCAGCACGTTGGTCAGCGATTCCTGCACGATCCGGTACACGGTCAGCTGGAGGGCCACGTCCTCCGGCAGCGCCGGGCCGGTGTGCGAGTAATGGACCGGGAGGCCCGCCGTCCGGAAGCCGTCCAGCAACTTACCGAGGCTGGCGCCGTCCGCGAGCGGCTCCCGGGGCGCCTGGCCGGCGGACGCGTCATCCCGCAGCACCCCGAGCACCCGGCGCATGTCGGCCAGCGCGGTGCGGCCGGTGCGGGACAGTTCCGCCAGGACTTCTGCGGCGCGGTCCGGATCCCTGCAGATCACGACGGCGGCCCCGTCGGACAGGGCGACCATGACGGTCAGCGAGTGGGCCACGACGTCGTGCATCTCGCGGGCAATCCTGTTGCGTTCGTTGACAGACCCCAGCCGGGCGGCCTGGGCCGCCCACGCTGCGATTTCCTGCTCGTGCCCACGCCGCTGCCGGACAGAAATGCCGATGCCGGTGGCAATGATGTTGGAGAACGCGATGCTGGTGCCGGCCGCAATGCTCGTCACCAGGTGGAACTCCTCGGGCGAGACGGGACGGTTTGGCAGCTCCCGCTCCAGCGGCCCCACCGCGGCCAGGAAGTACAGCAGGGCCAGCGGCGCCGTGGCCACGGCCATCGTCACCAGGGCAAAACGGCGAGTGTGCACCACGGCAACCGCGTAAAGGGAGAACCACAGCCCTGCCGAGACGTTGGATCCCCACGGGTGGACCAAGGACACGCCAATTTCGGCCATCGCAATGAACACCACCAGAGCCACCGGACGCCGGCGGCGCAGGAACAGGGACAGCGCGACGGCGGCGAGCAGCCCCACCGCGGCCCACCGGCCCGCATTCACGGCGTCGATCACCGTGGGCACCACCAGCACCGCATAGCAGGCCACAACCACGGCATCCATGACCCGCGGACGCCGGTGCAGGTAACGCCGCAGCCGGCCCCGCCGTCGGGCAGCAAGCTCGGCGAAGGACGCGTCAGCCGGCGTGGCTGGCGCGTCCTTCACGGAAACAGCATGAGTCATGGGCAGAACCTGGGTGCGGCTAGACGTCCCGTTTCTTCAGCAGGATCATGGCCAGGACCACCGGCACCACCACCCAGGCTCCCAGCACGAGGGCCGCCTGCCAGGCTTCGAGTGTGTCCGGGACGTGCGCCACGGCGGTCATCGGGGCGATCGTGTTTCCGGGGAGATACTTGCGGGCCTGCTCGAAGAAGTCACCGGGAATGAGCTGGAACGCGATGGGTGCCACAAAGAACAGGCCCACAAGAGCCATGATGCCGCCCGCTGAATTCCGCAGCGCCGTGCCGAGCGCCATGCCGATCGCGGCCACCGCGGCCACATAGGCGCTGGTGACGAGCAGCAGCTTGACGGACTGCGCGCTGGCGAGGTCCAGCTTGAGGCCGAAGTTGTCCAGGATCGGCACCGCAGCCAGCCCGGCGATGAAAGCGGATACCGCCGTCAGGACAAAGGCGCTGACGATGACCACGACCAGCTTGGCAATGAACGCGGCAAGCCGCTTGGGCACGGCCGCAAAGGTCGAGCGGGCCATGCCGGTCGTGAACTCGGAACTCATGAGCAGGACGCCCAGTGAGCCCAGGATCAGTTGCGCGAAGGATACCCCGGAGGTGGGGACGGTGACCGCGAGGTCGCCGCCCTGTGCCGCGATGGCTGCCGCTGCCCCGGGATCGGAGCTGGCCCGGTCCGCGAACTGACCTGTTCCCCATGCGGACAGCGCGCCAAAGCCAACCATGACAGCGGCCGTCGAGGCGAGCAGGATCAGCGTGGACAGGAGGGTGCGGAACTTGATGAATTCGGAATTCAGGACCCGGAAGAAGCTCGGCCCGGGCCCCGGGCTTGCTGCGTTGCGGATGGCGGCGCGGCCTGGACCGGCGGCAGGCTGGGTGAAAGTCGGTGTGCTCATGGCGTCAGTTGCCTCCGGACCGGGCGGGAACCGGGGCTCCCGTGGTGATCAGCGAATGGTATTCGACCTCATCCTTGGTCAGCTCCATGTAGGCCTCCTCGAGGCTCGCCTGGAGCGGGGTGAGCTCATAGATCAGCACCCGGTTGTCCAGCGCGCTCCGGGCAATCTGCCGGGGATCCAGGCCGGTGACCTCGAGAAGTTCGTGGTCCTGCAGCTCAACGGAGACACCGGTTCCGGCGAGGGCGTGCATGAGCCGGTCGGGCTGGTCCGAGCGTACCCGCGTCCGGCTCTGGCCCTTGCCGGCGATGATGTCCTTGATGGCGGCGTCGGCAATGATCTTTCCGCGGCCGATCACAATCAGGTGGTCGGCGGTCAGGGCCATCTCGCTCATGAGGTGGCTGGAAAGGAACACTGTGCGCCCCTCGGAGGCCAGATACTTCACCAGGTTGCGCACCCAGACCACGCCCTCCGGATCGAGGCCGTTGACGGGTTCATCCAGGATGATGGTCTGCGGATCGCCCAGGAGTGCGGCGGCGATGCCCAGCCGCTGGCCCATGCCCAAGGAGAAGCCCTTGACCTTCTTCCGGGCCACGTCCGCGAGGCCGGTCATGTCGATGACCTCATGCACCCGCTTCCGCGGAATACTGTGCGTGGCCGCCATGGCCAGCAGGTGGTTGTACGCGGAGCGGCTCGTGTGGACCGCCTTCGCGTCCAGCAGCGCCCCGATTTCACGCAATGGTGCCGTGTGCCGGGCAAACGGGACACCGTTGACGGTGACGGTGCCCGCCGTCGGGGTATCCAGGCCCATGATCATGCGCATGGTGGTCGACTTGCCGGCCCCGTTGGGTCCCAGGAAGCCGGTGACCTGGCCGGCTCGGACGGTGAAACTGACGCCGCCAACGGCGGTTTTGTCGCCGTAGACCTTCGTCAGGCCTTCTGCCTCAATCATGGAAGCGTTCCTTTGCATAGCTGCGGGCGTGCTGTCTGGTGTGCACGTTCCACGCTACCGACGCCGACGGCCGAATTCGCCGGTCTCAGGGATGATTCAGGGGCGAATCAGGGTTCGGCGCATCATCCGGTGGGATGAGCGGCAGGCCGTCAGCTGTGCTGCCGCGGCGAGTAGTAGCGGAGCGCGGCGCGCTTCAGGGTGAACTCGGCAGCCCGGACGCCCGGCATGGTCTCTCCGTCCACGGCAAGCACCATCGGCGCGGTGCCGCACTCCACGCGGACCCGGGTGGCTTCGGTAAGATGCGTGATTTTGGACGTCGCCACCGTCCCCGTCAGTACGGACCAGAGCATGCGCAGCCGGGCGAAGGACTCGTCGGCCGTCATCATTCTGACGTCGAGCACGCCGTCGTCCAGCACTGGGCGGAAGAGCGGGGCGTGGTCCCTCGGGTAGTAGCGGCCGCGGCCCAGGTACATGATCCACAGCCTGTGCCGGACGCCGTCGACGATCAGGGTGATCGGCTTCTCCACGGCGAACGTCCGGAACATTGCCACGACGCCGGCCAATGGCTTCCCCAGGGCCGGCTGCAGCTGTTCGCGGCGGCGTACCAGGTTCGGGTACAGTCCGATGCTCGCGGTGTTGAGCATGATCATTTCCGCCCTTTCGGGATCGTCCGCGAGGCCGCGTTCGACGGCGACTGCGCCCACATCAGCCAGCGCCGCTTCACCATTTTCTGCTGCGGCCACCGCTTCCACCAGGGACGGAGTGCCGGCGTCCCGGGCAAAGTGGTTGAGGGTCCCGCCGGCGAGCACCAGCAGGGGAAGGTCATGTTCGACGGCGGCAGCCGCGGCAGTGCCCACCGTGCCGTCTCCGCCCCACACCCCGAGTGCGCGGATGCCGGGCAGGGTGGCCACCTCTTCCATCCGCTGGGCAACGTCGTCCTCCGGTGCGATCAGAGCAATATGGGCCAGTGGGAATACTTCCTTCAGGGCGGCTGCGGTTTCCTCGGTGAAAGATCCACCCAGCGTGTTCACGGCGATGCTCAGGCCATCGCCGTGGGGAACCCTGGCCGCCTCCACCTGCCGTCTTGACGTGGCAGGCATGGGCGGACGGACCGGCCACCATTTCCTGGTCACCAGGGCTGCGCCGGCGCCGATCGCCGAACCGAACAGCACGTCCGAGGGCCAGTGCGCGCCCGTATGCACCCTGGAGTACGCAACGGCGGCCGCCACGGGGGCCACCACCGCTCCCAGAGCCGGCTGCACCAGTCCGGTGCCGACGGCGAACGCCACGGCGGAGGCTGAGTGGCCCGACGGCATGGACGAACTGGTGGGCTGCGGGTGGACGAAGCGGAACACCGGCAGATGCTCCGGCAGCGGCCGAGCGCGGGGTAGCAGGGTCTTGAAAACCAGGTTGGTCACGGCGGAAGCCACGCCCTGGGCCAGCAGCCCGTGGACGGCCGCGCGCCTGGTGCGTCCCGGGATGGCGGCAGCCACGGCCGCGACGCCAAACCACAGCTTCCCCTGGTTCGCCGAGGCCGAAAGCCGCCGGAAAAAAGTGTCATGGTGCCCGCCCGGAAAGCCCGAGACGGCCCGCATCAACGTCCGGTCCATGGCGGCAACCCAGCCGGGTCCCCGGCGCAGCATGTGTCGCATTTCCCCACCCTACCGCCCGGTACCGGGGCGTTCCCGGTCTACAAAGTCCTATTCGGTGCGGGTCATTCCCGGACGGGAAGCGGCTTGGCGGCGCCAGCGAGCACCAGGGCAACCACGATCGGCACACCGATGGCCAGCAGTGCCATGTGGATTCCGGTCAGGTCTCCCAGGTAGCCCAGCAGCGGGGGGCCGGCCAGGAAAGCGACGTAGCCAATAGTGGAAACCACCGACACCCTCGCCGCAGCGTGCCGCGGATCGTCCGCCGCTGCCGACATTCCCATGGGGAAGGCCAAGGCGGCCCCCACTCCCCACAGCGCGGCGCCAATAGCAGCCAGCCACAGGTTTCCGGCGAACACGAACAGGGCCAGGCCTGCGGCAGCGGCCGCCATGCTTCCCCGGAGTACTGCCACCCGGCCGTACTTGTCGATAGCGGCGCCGCCAAAGAAGCGCACGGTGGTCATCGCCAGGACGAACAGCGCGAAGAGCAAGGCGCCGGTTGATTCGGAGGTTCCCAGCCCGTCCACGGACGCCTTGGCGATCCAGTCGTTGCCTGCCCCCTCGGTCAGGGTGGCCCCGAGAACCACGACGCCGATCAGCAGGGTGCGGCCGTCCCGCCATGCCGAGGGTCCACGCGACGCCTTGGCTTCGCCGTCGGCCGGCTGTTCCGGCGCGGTGTGGGGGAGGAAGTACCGGGGAGCCACGAACGTCAGCCCTGCCACCGAAGCGGCGATGACCAGCAGGTGTTGCGGCAGGCCAACGCCCAGTCCTGACACGCCCGCGCCGATCAGCGCACCTACGAAGGCCCCGCCGCTGAAGGCCGCGTGGAACTTGGGCATCACGGTCTTGCGGAGCCGGTGCTCGACGTCGGCCCCCTCAACATTCTGGGACACGTCCCACAGCCCGACGCCCATGCCGAAGAAGAAGAGCGAGACCGCGGTGCCGGGCACCGATTCAGCGAGCAGCGATGCCGAGATGCCCGCACTCGCCAGCGCGGCCAGCATGCCGCTGGCGCGAACGCTGTTGGCCGTGCCAATGCGGGTGATGATGTGCCCGGCGGTGGGAAGCGCGATCAGCGATCCGACGGCGGTGCACAGCAGCAGGGTTCCCATCTGCCCGGACGAGATCCCCAGGATCTCCGTGACCGCCGGAATGCGGGCCGCCCAGCTCGCGAAGACCAGTCCGTTGGCGCCGAAAATGATGAACGTGGCCAAGGCGGCGGCGGAGACCTGCCGGCCGGCAAGCTGCTGGGTTGAGGTCATCCGACAACTCTAGCCAACCACCAACGCTCTCTCACTTCCTGCAGCAAATCGAGCGACGCTCTCTCACTTCCTGCAGCAAATCGAGCGACGCTCTCTCACTTCCTGCAGCAAATCGAGCGACGCGCTCTCACCGGATGCGAGAGCGTCGCCGCAAAACGTGCAGGAAATGAGAGAGCGTCCGGCGTCAGCGGGCGCGCTCAACCCGCTTCTCGTCCCAGACCGGTTCAGCGGACTCGTAGACCTTGCCGTCGGAGCCGAAGACCAGGAAGCGGTCGAAGGTCCGGGCGAACCAGCGGTCGTGCGTGACCGCAAGGACCGTGCCCTCGAAGTGGTCGATGGCCCGCTCGAGTGCCTCGGCCGAGTGCAGGTCCAGGTTGTCGGTGGGCTCGTCGAGCAGGAGCAAGGTTGCGCCGGAGAGCTGCAGCAGCAGGATCTGGAACCGTGCCTGCTGGCCGCCGGACAGCGACTCGTACTTCTGCTCCGACTGGCCCGCCAGTCCGTAGCCGTCGAGCGCGCCCGCAGCGGCTTCGCGGCCCAGGCCGGAGCGGTGCTCATCGCCGCGGTGCAGGATCTCCAGCAGGGTCTTGCCCAGCAGGTCCGGCCGGACGTGGGTCTGCGCAAAGAACCCGGGGCGGATGCGGGCGCCGAGTTTCACGGTGCCCTCGTGGGGCACTTCGGCGATTTCGACGTCGGACACCGGAAGGTGTTCCCGCTCCGGATCCGTGCCCCCGGTGGCGAGCAGCCGCAGGAAGTGGCTCTTGCCCGAGCCGTTGGAGCCGAGCACGCCCACCCGGTCACCGAACCAGATCTCGGTGGAGAAGGGCTTCATCAGCCCGGTCAGCTCCAGCTTTTCGGCCACGATGGCACGCTTGGCGGTGCGGCCGCCCTTGAGCCTCATCTGGACGTTCTGCTCGATCGGAAGGGCTTCCGGCGGCCCGGCCTCGAGGAACTTGGCCAGCCGGGTCTGGGCCGCATGGTACCGGTTGGCCATGTCCGAGCGGAAGGCTGCCTTGTTCTTGTACATGTTGACGAGTTCCTTGAGCTTCGCGTGCTCCTCGTCCCAGCGCTTGCGAAGCTCCTCGAAGCGCGCGTTCCGGTCGGCCCTGGCGTCGACGTAGGAGCCGAAGCCGCCACCGTGGATCCAGGCGCCGGCCCCGTTGATGCCCGGTTCAAGGGTCACGATGCGGCCGGCGGCGTTGTTCAGCAGTTCCCGGTCGTGGCTGATGAAGAAGACCGTTTTCCGTGATTCGTTGAGCTTTTCCTCGAGCCAGCGCTTGCCCGGAACGTCGAGGTAGTTGTCCGGTTCGTCGAGGAGCAGCAGTTCGTCGGGGCCGGCAAAGAGTGCCTCGAGCACCAGGCGCTTCTGCTCGCCGCCGGACAGCGTCGACGCGCGGCGGTGCTGGGCGCGGTCAAAGGGCAGCCCCAGCGCGGCCATGCACACCTCGTCCCAGACGGTTTCGACGTCGTACCCTCCGGCGTCTCCCCAGTCCACGATTGCCTGGGCGTAGCGCATTTGGGTGGGCTCGTCGTCGTGCTCCAGCATGGCCAGCTCCGCCTCATCCACGGCGCGGGCGGCGTCCGCCAGCGCCGGCGGGGCGGCGGATACCAGCAGGTCGCGGACCGTGGAGTCGTCCCGGACCTGGCCCACGAACTGGCGCATGATGCCCATGTTGCCGGAGCGGCCGATCACGCCTTCATCCGCGGTCAGATCACCGGAGATGATCCGGAACAGCGTGGTCTTGCCTGTGCCGTTCGGCCCGATGAGCGCCGTCTTGGTGCCGTCCGGGACCTTGAAGGTCACCCCGTTAAGCAACTGGGTGCCGTCGGAGAGGAAGTAGTCGATGCCGGAAACGTCAATATGGGCCACCGGCCAATTCTCCCACGCCCCGCACCCCGGAGTTTTTGTCCAGATATCGTCCCCAAATGCGCCCTAAAGTCGCGACAAGTGGACAAAAACTCCCGCGGGGTGGGGTGTCAGCCGGCTGCCGTCAGGAACTTTTTCAGCAGCGGGCCCGAAGTGGTGGCCCCGAATCCGCCGTCCTCCACGAACACCGCCACGGACAGGTCGCCGTGCACCGCGATGATCCATGCATGGGTCTTGGGCGGCGTGGCGTTGCCGTACTCCGCTGTACCGGTCTTGGCCCCTACGGGGGCGCCGGGTACCTCTGCCAGGTACCCGGCGTGGCCCGAGGTCACCACCGCGCGCATCATGTCAGCGAGGGCGGCGGCTTCAGTCTTGTTGATGGGGTTCTGGGCAGACTTAGCGGGGGCTTCAGCCGTGACGGTCGACGACGGTGCAGACCCTTGCGCCGTCGGCGTGCCGCCAGCCGGGCTCGCCGACGCGGATGGCGACGTGGCGCTCTCCTCGACCAGAACCGGGGACACGGGCGCACCCTTTGCCACCGATCCGGCCATCACGGCGCCTGCAAGGGGCGACAGCAGGATCCGGCCCTGGCCGATCATGGCTGCTGCATGTTCCGTGCCCTCCGCCTCACCGGGGACGGAACCCATGAACGCGTCGGCACCCAGCTTCGGTGCCTCAACGGCCACCCCAAGGGACGTAGCCGCGGACTCCAGCTGGGCCTGGGTGACCTTGTCCCGGGCGCCGATGAAGGCGGTGTTGCAAGAGTGGGCGAAAGCTTCCCGCAGAGGCACTGACCCGAGGGCGTCGGCGGGATAGCCTTCTGCATTCTTGAATTTCCGGCCATCCACCGTCAGCGTCGGCGTGCACTGGACTGTTGAATCGGGCGTGAAACCGTTCCGCAGCAGGGCGAGGGAATCCACCACCTTAAAGGTGGATCCCGGGGCGTACTCGCCCAGCATAGCGGTGTTGTAGCCGTTGCTTCCTGGCCCCGAGGCTGCGGCCAGGACCGCTCCCGTTGAGGGGCGGATAGCCACGATGGCAGACGGGGACTTGACGTCGGCCAGGGTGTCCTCGGCGAGCTGCTGCAGCTTCGTGTCGAGGGTGATCTGCAGCGGCGTGCCGGGAACCGCCTTCACTTCGAAGACGGTGCGCCGCGGGTCCGTCGGAGCGGCCTGGATCTCTTCCCTGGTCAGGTCCGCGCGCTGCACGCGGACAACGGTGCCGTCAGTGCCGCGGAGCTGGGCGTCGTACTGCTGCTGGAGCCCGCCCGTGCCGATGACGTCGCCGGCAGTCAGCGTGCCTTTCGACTTTTCAATCTGCTCGGCGCTGGCTTCGCCTACCGTGCCAAGGACGGCCCGGGCAAAATTCCGCGTCGGTGCCAGCGGCAGTTCGCCCGGGATCGCCCGGCCACCCGGAACCGCCTCGATCTGGGCGTCGGTCACGGCACGGTCGCTGGTGTTGCGCAGGGTGATGGCGGGAACGAACGCCTCCGCACCTGACGCCTGCACCTGCTGCACGTAGGCCGCGGGATCCACGCCCACCAGCTTGGCCAGCTTGGTGGCGGAGTCGGCGGCATCGGCGCCGCCCAGCTGCGGCTTATCAATTCCCACGTTGACCACCGGACGCAACGTGACCAGCTTCTGGTTGCCGGCACCGAGGATGTCCGCGCGCGGAGACGACTGCGTGGCCTTGCTGAGGATCTCCCCTTCGGCAAGGTTCGGGACCAGTATCCCTGGCGACCAGACGGTAAGCCACTTGTCGCCGGACTTCCGCAGGTCAGCCGAGACGGTGTACTTCCACTCGCCGGTGGAGACCTTCCAGCTGTAGTTCAGCGGGATCCGGGCGGTGTCGCCGTCGAGCGTCAGCTCGCCCGCTTCAACGGAGGGCTTGGCCGGCGCCAGCGCCTTGAAGACCTGGTTGAGCTGGTCGTTGGCCACGGTTGAGTCGCGGCCGTCAAAGGCCACAGGGCGGATATCCAGGGCGGCTACGGCGGAGGCCAACTGCTTCGCCGCGGCCTCCGCGCCGCCGCGGCCGTCGTCGCACGCCGAAAGCGAACCGCTGAGTATGAGACCAGCAAGGACAAGTGAAAGTTTTTTGGTGTTCCCCACGGCGCTATTATCCCCCGGCGGCAGCCGGGCGCCAGCCACATCACTGCCGCGCCACAGCCAAGGGACGGGCGCGCGCTAAAGGCCGAGTGCCGGCACGTCCAGGCCGAATATGTCCTTGAGTGCATATTTGGCGGCGTGGAACCCTGGCATACCGGTAACACCGGGCCCCGGCGGAGTTGAGGAGGAGCACAGGT
Organism: Arthrobacter sp. 05T423; assembly: GCF_056396245.1. Lineage (NCBI taxonomy): Bacteria > Bacillati > Actinomycetota > Actinomycetes > Micrococcales > Micrococcaceae > Arthrobacter > Arthrobacter sp. 05T423. The sequence continues at coordinate 98,887 of NZ_JBFTLC010000002.1, read as the reverse complement.
AAACCCCGCGGGCGGGTGTTCGCCACGGCACGGGTGAGACCACCGGCCGCTGCAGCAGACCCCGGGCGTCCAGGAGGCCGGCGCTGAAGTCGCCCCCGACATAGTTTTCGTTGTAGGCGGCCAGCTCGGCCGCCGTCGTGACCTTGTGCCGCACCACGAGGTCACGAAAGCCGGGCGCGAAGCGCTCCAGCTGGTCCATGACGGCGTGGCCCATATCCACCGTGGACCCGGAAGGAACGTGGCAGTAAGCCCAGAGGATGTGCCTGCCGTCCGGTGCGCGGCCGGGATCAACCACGGACGGCTGTGAAACCAGGACGTACGGCCGCTCCGGGTGCCGGCCCTGGGACACGGCGTTCTCCGCCTCAGCCATCTCCGCGCGCGTGCCACCCACGTGCACGGTTCCGGCCCCTGCCAGTCCCGCAGCGGTCCACGGCACGGGCCCGGACAGGATGAAGTCAACCTTGCATGCGCCGTTGCCGAACCGGAAGGACTCCAGTGCGTTGCGGTAGGAGGCGGGCAAGCGGCTACCGGCGATGCGGGACAGGGCCGGAGGCGCAACGTCCAGCAGCACTGCCTTCGCCGGCTCCAGCTCGGCCAGCGACGTGACCCGGAATCCTGTCTGCAGTACGCCGCCATGGGCTTCGACGTCCTTGGCCATCGCATCGGCGATCGCGGACGATCCGCCTACCGGAATGGGCCATCCCCCGCTGTGCGCCAAGGCGTTGAGCAGCAGGCCGGCTCCCGCCCCGGACAGGGACGGCAGGCGCCCCACGACGTGGGCGGCCACACCGCTTACCAGGGCGGGCGCCAGCTCCTGCCGGAAGCGCAGGTTCCACAGCCGCGAGCCCTGCTCAAAGGTCCGCAGTCCCAGAACGGCGGCGGCCAGTGGGTCGCCGGGCACCCGCAGCAACTGGTCGGACGTGGTTTTCACGACGCCGTCAATGTGCCGCACCAGCGGAGCGAGGAGCCTGCGGTAGGCACGACCGTCGCGGCCCAGCTCGTCGGCAGTCCGGTCGAGTGACCGGTATGCCAGGGCTGACCGGCCGCCGTCCAACGGGGAACCGAACTGAACTGCCGGAAGCTGCAGGTCCACCCGGCGGGGAAGTTCGAAGGCCCGGAAAAACGGTGAAGCCAGGGCCATGGGATGCACGGCCGAGCAGACGTCGTGCCAATGCCCTTCTTCGATGACCTCGGACGTCCGGGTTCCGCCGCCGAGCTGGTCAGCGGCCTCGTACACGTGCACCTTGAGTCCGGCCCGCGCCATGACGACGGCGGCGGCAAGTCCGTTGGGCCCGGAACCAACGACGGCGACATCAGGCATCGCGGGCCACCGTCCGCCAGGGGACCAGGGACGCTGAGGGACGAAGGGGATCAATCCGCAGCCAGTCCGGGGCGTTGTTGAAGGGACCGCCATGCGGATCGTCCATGGCATGCCGCCGGATGGGATCGTAGCGGGGGTCCCAGATGTCCCACGCGACCCGCAGCATAAGATATGCAGTAGCAAGCATATGTGCGGCGACGGCCAGGACGTAGTAGGGCATGTCGATGTTGTGCTGTGAGACGCCGCCGCTGGTCACTTGGCCAAGATACATCCAGATGGCCGCCCAGTGCAGCCCCTCGATCCCTTGCCAGATCAGGAAGTCGCGCCACTTCGGCCGGGCGAGGGCCAGCAGCGGCACGAGCCACAGGACGAACTGCGGCGAGTAGACCTTATTGGTGAGGATGAAGGCAGCGACGATCAGGAAGGTCAGCTGCGCAATTCGCGGCCGCTGGGGTGCGGTCAGGGCCAGTACCGCGATGAGGACACAGGCCAGCACGAACACATTCAGAGCCAGCGTGTTGATGGCCTCCGGAGTGAGGAGCGTCCAGCGCACGCGCCCGGCCACGAGATTGTAGGCGAACCAGGGCGAGCTGTAACCGGCGGGACGGTCCTGGGTGAAGTCGAAAAAGTACTTCCAGCCAGCCGGATCGTGCGCGGCAATGGGCACATTGATGGCGAGCCAGGCCCCGGCGGCTGATGCTGCCGGGACCAGGAAGGAACGGAGTTTCCCGGTGCGCAGGGCCAGCAGGAAGATGGCACCGAACACCAGGACCGGATACAGCTTGGTGGCGGTGCCCAGACCGATCAGAACACCGGCCAGAACCAGCCGGTCCCGGGACAGGAAGTACATGCCGAGGGCCAGCATGGCCACGGCCCACATGTCCCAGTTGATAACGCCGGAGAGGACGATGCCGGGCGCCAGGGCCACCATGGCCGCGTCCCAGGGCCGGCGTCGGGTCATCCTTGCGGTGGCCAGCACAGTGACAATCCAGACGGCGGCGATCAGGGTGGCATTGACGTCAAAGTAGCCGAGGACCCGGGCGTCCGTGACTCCCGTGCCGGGCACCAGGCGGGCGGTAACGCCGGCAATCAGGCCCATCAGGACCGGATACTCGAAAAGGGCACCGGGCGTGAAGAACGGAAAGGCTCCGTCTCCCAGGCCCCGGTTGCGGAACAGCTCAGGGAAGTCCGAATAGCAGGTCGCGTAGAACTGCGACGGCGTCTCCCACCCGTTAACGCGGCAGTAGTCCTTGATGGTGATGGCAGCGAGGGCGGCGAGCACCGTGAGGATGATCAACACGCGTTCCACCGTGAAAAAGCCCGGGGAGACCACTCCCGGGGCGGACCGCTGGCCCAAGGGTCCGCCGATGAGCTCGGTGAAGTTCCGCAAGAGCCGGTCGCTGCGGCTCGGCACCACCAGTCGCGCGAGCTTTCGATCGGGCGGCGGCTGGGTCTCCTGCATGGTCTCGAGCTTACCTTTGAGACACCACTTATCTGGGGAGAGCCCGCGCGTAGCCGCGCGGGCTCCCTGCGGAAATTGCTGACCGATGCGGCCCATCAGATCCTCCTGATCGGATCGAAGGGTTGGATCGAAAACTGCGAAGGGCCGGTGGATCAGCGCAGGCTGCTCATCTGCTGATGCATGAGCACGTAGACGTCCTCCCGTTTCTGGTCCAGCAGCTCGCCGTCGAACTGGGACGGCTGGCCTGCTGGCGCCTCAGAGCCGGAAAGGCCGGCAGTATCGCCGGAAACAGGGCCGGAGAAGACCTCCTGGAGTTTGCGGAGCATTGATTTTCACCTCCTTTCGGGAATGGCGAAAGAATCCGGGCACGGCAATTAAGGCCATTTGGACACGCAAAAGAATGTCCGGAAAAGGGCGAAGAAATGCCCGCGAAGAAAAAGGAATCCGCAAAAGGCGGTAAATGGTCCGCGGGGCGGCAGTGCGGCAATCCCAACAAGAAGCAGGGTTCGGAATTATGGGGGAGCTGCGCAACCGCGTGGTTCCGCTACATCAGACCGCCGGGATCAGAGTTCCTGAGAACGAGGCAGAATGATCTGCCGGTATCCCGCCTGCGCACCCACTATGCGGAGGAGGCTCACGGGGGAGTCAGAATTAGGCTCGGGCGAGTCCGTGAAGAGGGCGCGCGGCAGCAACGAAGGCCGGAAACGCGGTGATGGTCATCTTCCATCCGCTAGTCAAAGTAATCATTTTCCCAACCTCCTTTTCTGCTCTGCCGCTGGCCGGCTGACTGGCCGGGCAACGTGCGCCATGACCCTGGCTGGTCGCTCTGGGGTCAGCAATAAAAGTACACCAGGAATGACGGCGGGGACTACCTATTTTTTCAAAAGTACGGAAAATAAATCCACAAAGGTGCTATTACAGACCCCAGCGGACAATCGCGGGCGTTCTTTTATCCCAGCCGAGGGTGCAGACTTTCGCCGTGCCCAGAATAAAGTGCCTGCCCTCCTCAGGTTCAAGTTCGAGCCATCGTGCGGTGAGAATGCGGGAAAAATGGCCGTGGGCCACGATCAGGACGTTATCCAGCCCGGACTCCAGGACACGGGCCACGATCTTGTCTGCGCGGGCAGCGACGTCGTGCAGCTTTTCCCCGTTGGGAACCCCATGCGTCCAGATGAGGTAGTCGGGGTTGTCCTTGCGGATCAGGTCGGAGCTGATGCCCTCGTAGTCGCCGTAGTCCCATTCCACCGCGAGCGGTTCGTGGACGGCATCAGGAAAACCGGCGAGTTCTGCGGTGCGCCGGGCGCGGCGCAGTGGTGAGGTCAGAACTAGGTCGAAATCGACGGTGTCCAGAATCCTGCGCGCCTCGACCGCCTGCTGCTCGCCCTCCACCGTCAGGGGCAGGTCCGTCAGCCCGGTGTACTGGCCGCTCTTGGACCATTCGGTTTCGCCGTGCCGCAGGATCCAGAGCTGGGGGCGGGCGATATTGGCGGCGTTCACTTGTACTCCTCGGTTGGGGAAGATTCGACGTCGGCGGGAAGGACGGGAGAAGCGCTGGAAGCAGGTAGGCCGGCAGGAGCAGGAGCAGCGGCTTCGGGCTGCCCCGCCCACCAGGTCCGGAGCCGGGCCTCGGCGTCGGCAGGGTCGAGCGGGCCGTTTTCCATCCGCTCCTCCAGCAGGAACTTGTACGCCCTGCCCACGACGGGCCCGGGCTTGAGGTCCAGCAGGGCCATAATCTCGGCGCCGTTCAGGTCCGGACGGACTGCGTCCAGGGATTCCTGCTCGCGGAGGGCCGCGATCCGGGACTCGAGGTCGTCGTACGCGAAGGACAGCCGCTCGGCCTTGCGCTGGTTGCGTGTGGTGACGTCGGAACGGGTCAGCCGGTGCAGTCGCTCCAGGAGGGGACCGGCATCGGTGACGTAGCGGCGCACGGCCGAATCCGTCCATCCGGCGTCCCCGTAGCCGTAGAAGCGCATGTGAAGTTCCACGAGGCGGGCCACCGCCTTGATGGTGTCGTTGTCGAAGCGCAGGTTCTTCATCCGCTTCGTGGTCAGCTTGGACCCCACCATGTCGTGGTGGCGGAAGCTGACCGCGCCGCCCGGTTCGAACCGGCGCGTGGCCGGCTTCCCGACGTCGTGCATCAGTGCGCCAAACCGCAGGACAAAGTCGGGGCCGGGGACGGCACCGTCTGAATCAGTTTCCAGAGCGGCCGCCTGCTCCAGCACCTGGAGGGAGTGCTGGTAGACGTCCTTGTGGCGGTGGTGTTCGTCCGATTCCAGCCGGAGCGCGGACACTTCGGGCAGCACGAACTCGGCGAGGCCGGTGTCCACGAGCAGGTCGATGCCTGCGCGCGGGTGCTGCCCGCAGACGAGTTTGACCAGTTCATCGCGGACGCGCTCGGCCGAGATGATGCTGATGCGCTCGGCCATCCGGGTCATGGCAACGCTGACGTCCTCGCGCACGGACACGCCCAGCTGGGAAGCAAACCGCGCCGCCCGCATCATCCGCAGGGGATCATCGGAAAAGGACGCCTCGGGGGCACCGGGAGTGGCCAGCACGGACGCGTGCAGGTCGCGGACTCCGCCAAATGGATCCACCAGTTCCAGCGACGGCAGCCGCAGGGCCATGGCGTTAATGGTGAAGTCGCGGCGCAGGAGGTCGTCCGTGAGGGAGGACCCGAAGGCCACCACAGGCTTCCGGGACTCGGGGTCGTAGGCTTCGGCGCGGTAGGTGGTGATTTCGATCTGGAAGCCGGCCTTGCGCATGCCGATCGTTCCGAACGCGCGGCCGATCTCCCAGAAGTTGTCCGCCCACTTTTTAATCAGCGCCACGGTCTGGTCCGGCGTCGCGTCGGTCGTGAAATCGAGGTCGGGGGAGGTGCGGCCCAGGAAGAGGTCCCGGACCGGGCCGCCGACGAGCGACAGCTCATGACCGGCGTTCACGAACCGCTGGCCAAGCTCCAGGACCACCGGGTCCACCTGGAAGTCAACGGTGTGAAGATCAGTCTTTTGATGTGCGTGCGCCATAGTTACTTAAGCTTGTCAGAAAACCAAGCCCTACCGCACCAAATCCCGTCATTGTGCGACGGCGCCGGCAAAGCCCGTCACATGCAGTCCACCTGGAAGCCATGTCCCGGTCATCACGGCGGGGCAAGAGTCGTTAGAGTGGACTGCATGGCCCATCCAGTACCGAGCGCTCCCGGCAGGAGGACGAACCCACCGTTGCCGTCGGCAATCGGTGCACACGTCGCGCCTGCACCGCACTCGGCCCCGGCCTCGCTTCCCACCGTTGAGGAGATCTCCGCCGGCGGCGTCGTGGTGGACACGTCCGACGACGAACTAAGGGTGGCGATTATCGCCCGCCTTAATAGGGGCGGACGGCTGGAGTGGTGCCTGCCCAAGGGCCACCCGGAGGGCCGGGAAAACAACGAGGAAGCCGCAGTCCGTGAGATTGCCGAGGAAACCGGCATCGACGGGAAGATTCTGGCCCCGCTGGGCAGCATCGATTACTGGTTTACCGTCAGCGGGCACCGCGTGCACAAGACCGTGCACCACTATCTGCTGCGCGCCACCGGCGGTGAGCTCACCGTCGAAAACGATCCTGACAAGGAAGCCGTTGACGTTGCCTGGGTTCCCATCAACGAGCTTGCCCGCAAGCTGTCGTTTCCGAATGAACGCCGCATCGCCGACCTGGCACGCGAAGTCCTCCCCGAGCACCTCTGACCGCCGGGCAATGCCGGCCGGGAGCCCCCGGCGTGCCGCAATATCAGCACGCGGGTGAGACGATGAAGACAATGTCAGCAGTCAATACGCCCTCCGATCAGCCCGCACAGCCAGGCGAGACACCGCCCGGTGTGACGCCCGCAGGCGAGGCCGCTTCCAGTGTGCAGCCCGGCGAGGCCCCTGCCGGTGCCGCGCAGCCCGGCGAGGCCCGCTCCAGCGCCATCATGGCCGCCGGAACGCTGGTGTCCCGTGTGCTCGGATTCGGCAAGACCTGGATGCTGGGCGCAGCGCTGGGCCTGGGCTCCACGGTCAATGACACGTTCATCAACGCCAACAACCTGCCCAACCTGATCTTCCTGCTGGTGGCCGGCGGCGTCTTCAATGCCGTGCTGGTGCCGCAGATCATCAAAGCCAGCAAAGCCCCGGACAGGGGAGCGGACTACATCAGCAGGCTGCTCACGCTCGCGGTGCTGGTGCTCCTGTCCTTGACCCTGCTGGTCACACTGTTTGCACCGGCCGTCATTGAGCTCACCACGCAAGGCTACTCGGCGCAGCAGCGGGCCGTCGCGGTCGCCTTCGCCTTCTGGTGCCTGCCGCAGATCTTCTTCTATGGGCTGTACGCACTGCTGACGCAGGTCCTCAATGCCAACGGGGCCTTCGGCCCGGCCATGTGGGCGCCCATCCTGAACAACATCGTGGCCATTGCCGGCCTTGGCATGTTCATCTGGATCTTCGGCGCCAATGTGGTCAACCCGCATTCTCTGGATAACTGGGGGGCGTCCCAGACGTTCTTCGTCGCGGGGTTCTCCACCATCGGCGTCATCTCCCAGACGGCCATCCTCCTGATCCCAGTGCTGCGGCTGAGGCTGGGGCTGCGCCCGCGCTTCGGCTGGCGCGGCGTCGGGCTCGGCCAGGCCGCGAAGCTGAGCGTGTGGACGCTCATGACTGCAGCCGTCGGGCAGCTGGCGTTCCTGTACGTCATGCGTATCGCCACCATTCCCGGCGCCGAACGGCTCCGGCTGCAGGAGGCCGGCGACCCCGCTGCCGCCATGCTTCCCGGCAACGCCGTGCTGGAAGTGGCCAGCCAGCTGTACCTGCTGCCGCACTCCATCATCGCGCTCTCGCTGGCCACCGTGCTGTTCAACCGCATGACCCGCGCCTCGCAGGACGGCAACCGCGCGGCGCTTCGGGAGGCCCTGTCGCAGGGACTGCGGACCATGGCAGTGGCCACGGTGTTCGGCGCCCTGGCGCTGTTCGCCCTGGCTGGCCCGCTGGGCATGTTCTTCTCGGGCGGTCTGCGTACCGATGGCGTGATGCTGGCGCAGACCCTCACCATCCTGGCGCTCAGCACCCCGTTCATGAGCGCCAACTTCATGATGTCCCGGGTCTTCTACGCCAACGAGGACGCACGCACGCCCTTCTACATCCAGCTGGTGCTGGCCCTGGTGAACGTGGTGGCCGCGTTCTTCATTCAGTTCCTGCCGTTCGACCGGATCATTTTCGCCATCGCCGTCCTTTACACCGCGGGAAACATCCTCTCGGTAATCGTCTCGGCGTTCTTCCTCCGCCGGCTGCTGGGGCACCTGGACGGCCCGCGGATCATCAACTCGTACATCCGCATGGGCTACGCGGCCCTCGGTTCGGCGGTAGCGGGCGTGGGTGCGCTGTGGCTTCTGGGCAGCTACAGCCCGCTCGGTTTTGCCTGGAGCAGCCGTCCAGCCGCTTTGGTGACCATCGTCGTCGTCGGGCCTGTCATGCTGGCCGTGTACCTGCTGCTGCTGAAGCTTCTCCGGGTCACAGAACTGCGTGACCTGCTGCGGCCGCTGCTGGGGCGGCTGGGCCGCAGTTCCGGCGCCCCGGCTGCTCCCACGGCCGCCGCAACCGCCGGGGCTTCGGCTGCCGCAGCATCCGCTGGCACTGCCATGCGGCGGCGTCCGACGGCGCAACGCGCCACAGTCTCTTCGGACACCGGCCTGATTCCCAGGATTTCCGGCGAGTTCGACTCTGCCTCCTTCCGCGCCGGGCCCGCTCCCCAGCCGGAACCGGAAGATTACGACGGCGCCACTTACCTTCCGGAGGAGGACGTCCCCGGGACGGCACGGGGGAACGCCCTACGCGGGGAGATCCCGCTTCCGGGCCGACGGACCTACCAGGGCACCCCTGGCCAGAACCCGCATTTCCCCTCGCGGCGGAGGAAGAAAAAGTAGTCCGGACGGCAGTCGGCCAGCCCCGTCTTCCGCGGCCGTTGCACAGCATCGGCTAGGATCGAGGGGAACAAGGGTAGTTGCAGACCAAGCGGTCAGCCGGCGTGCCGGAGGCCATCCTGGCGATGCATCGCCAGGGCCAGAAGCAATTCCCGGACAGGCTAGGAGGAACACGTGTCCCACCCGATCGATGTCGGATCAGTACTTGGCGGCCGCTACAAGGTCACGGCCACAGTGCTGAGTTCGCATGACCAGGATCTGGTGCTGGACGGTGTGGACCAGGTGCTGAACCGCCCGGTCAGCATCCTGGTGGCCGGCCCGTACAACGCCGAACAGGTGGCACAAAGCGCCCGCGAAGTGGCCACCGGCGAACGCCCCGGGAATGTGCAGATCCTGGACCTTGGCGTCAGCGATGCCACGACATACCTGATCACCAACCACACTTCCGCTGCGGACCTGCTGGACCTTGTGGTGGCCTCCAACCCGCCCTACGTGGAGCCGTTTTTCACGGACACCCTGGGCAGCGAGATCTTCGGCCAGGCGCGCTCCCACGAACCCGAAACCTACGACGAAGACGACGAGGTTGAAGCCGGGTACATCAGCTACGGCGAAGGCCAGTCCGGGCAGGACGCAGAGTATCCTGCCACCGCTCCGAGCCCGGCCGCCAGCCGCTCGGTCCACGGCGCCCCCACTCACGGAGCCGCGACTCCGCAGGGGCTCGGGCAGCAGGCACCCGCCCAGCAGGCGCCCACTGCACCGGTGCGTAAGGCTCCGGTCGTGCCGCCGCTTCCCGCCGGACGCCCCGCGGGGCGTCCGGCAGCCGGCCGCGCTGCTGCAGGCGGGGCCGCCGCTGGTGCCGCTGGCCTGGCCGGGTCGGCCAATTCCCGGGGCAACCGGCAGCAGGCCGTCCCGGAGACCACGGCGCCGCAGCCGATCCAGGCGGATAAGGGCTATGAACAGGACGCCGTCCGGGAGACCGTCCAGCACGACAACGTTGAGCAGGCACTCCTGCAGCGCGACACCGGCCGCTCCGGAAACGGCGCACGCGGTGCCGCCGATGCGGGCGCGGGTGCTGCGTCCGCCGGTGCAGCGGCTGCCGCATCCGGCGACGGCCACAACTCATCCAAGGTGTCGCTGTGGTCCGAGAACGACTATGACTACGTCCCGGAGGACGAGTACGACGACGAGGGTAGTGACGCGCACGAGCAGGACCGCCGTGCAGGCAATTTCCCCGGTGCGGCCCGTACGGGGACCGCTCCCGCAGCCGATTATTACGACGATGAAGACGACGAGCCGCAGAAGGAACCGCGTTCCATGCGGTGGCTTGTGGGTGGCCTGCTCGCAGCCGTCCTGATCGTCGGACTCATCTTTGCGGTGACCAACCTCGGCAGCCTTTTCAAGAGTGCACCCCAAACGGGAGCCGCCCCCGTAAGCACGGCGCCGCCGTCGGCCGCCACCCAACCCACCGGGACGCCCACCAAGAGCACGGCGCCGGTGGCAGGGCCGCCGGCCATCGAGGGGATCACCCGCCAGGGCAACTTTGATTTCGCTGCGACTTATGACGATGACCTCGGCAAGGCGTTCGACGGAAACGCGGCGAGCTACTGGTCAGACATGGAGTTTGCCACTGAGGACTGGGGCGGTTTGGCTCCCGATGGTGTCCCGCTGGTGGTGAAGCTCAAGAGCCCGTCCCAGGTCTCTTCGATCACCCTGAACCAGTTGGGTGCCTCGGGCGGCAGCATCACGGTCTTCACCAACGATCGTCCCTCGCTCGATGGTGCAAAGCAGGTGGGAACCAACAGCTTCACCTCGCCCGACCTCACCATGCCGCTGCCCGAACCGGTGACGGCGCAGTACGTCATCATCTCGATCAAGAACCTGCCCAAGCTCGCGGCCCCGAAGACCCGCTTTGGGTACGGCCTGCGGCTCGCGGAGATCAAGGTCCAGTAGGAGACACTGCCAGTAGGGAGGCTGCTGTCCAGCAGCCACATTCCCCCCCGGGCGTAACCGGCATGCCCTGAGGTTGCCGGAGGCGGTAACCTTGTGGAAAGTCCCGTGGCGGTGTGTCCGTGCAGGCGCGGGCGTTCCCGCCTGCCCCCAAAGACGAGTGGAATATTCCACACTGCCAATCAGTTGTGCCATGTGGCCGGCCGGAAGGCTGGCGCATCGACAAAGGAAGAGGTTCACCGTTCAGTGAGCACCGCAGAAAACAGCGCGTCAGAAGTACGTGATGTCATCATCGTCGGCTCCGGCCCCGCGGGCTACACGGCCGCCGTGTACACGGCCCGCGCCAACCTGAAGCCGCTGCTTCTGGCTGGCTCCGTCACTGCGGGCGGTGAGCTCATGAACACCACCGACGTCGAGAATTACCCGGGTTTCCCCGAGGGCATCATGGGTCCGGACCTCATGGAAAACTTCGAGAAGCAGGCTGCCCGCTTCGGCACCGAGATCCAGTTTGAGGACGTCACCGCCCTGGATCTCGACGGCGACATCAAGACTGTCACGATCGCAACGGGGGAGGCCTTCCGCGCCCGGGCCGTCATCCTGTCCACCGGCTCGGCCTACCGCGAGCTTGGTCTGGCCAACGAAAAGCGCCTCTCCGGCCACGGTGTGAGCTGGTGTGCAACCTGCGACGGTTTCTTCTTCAAGGACCAGGACATCGCTGTGATCGGCGGCGGCGACTCTGCCATGGAGGAAGCGCTGTTTCTCACCAAGTTCGCCAAGTCCGTGACCGTGGTGCACCGCCGCGATACTCTGAAGGCTTCCAAGATTATGGGTGACCGCGCCCAGGCCCACGAAAAAATCAACTTCGTGTGGAGCTCTGCCGTGGAGGACGTCCTCGGCGGTGACAAGGTCACCGGCCTGAAGCTGAAGAACCTGGTCGACAGCACCGAATCCGAGCTTGCCGTGACCGGAGTCTTTGTGGCCATCGGCAACGATCCCCGCACCGATCTCGTTAAGGACAGCCTTAAGATCACGGACGCCGGAACCATCGCCGTCGAGGGCCGCAGCTCCCGCACCAGCATCAAGGGCGTCTTCGCCGCCGGCGACGTCGTGGATCCGACCTACCGCCAGGCGATCACTGCTTCCGGCTCGGGCTGCGTTGCGGCGATCGACGTTGAGCACTACCTCGCAGACCTTCACGCCTGACCGGCGCTGAAATTCATTCGAAGAGAGAGACAAGGGTTATGAGCAACGCAAAAGACGTAACTGACGCAAGCTTCAGCACTGACGTACTCGCCGCCGACAAGCCGGTAATTGTCGACTTCTGGGCTGAATGGTGCGGTCCGTGCCGGAAACTGGGTCCCATCCTGGATGAGATCTCGGTGGAGTACGGCGAGAAGGTCAGCGTCGTCAAGGTGAATGTCGACGACAACCCGGCCATCGCCGCCGAGTACGGCATCACCTCCATTCCTGCTGTGTACCTCTTCCAGGGCGGCGAAGTGAAGAGCACTGTCATCGGTGCCAAGCCGAAGCAGTTCTTCGAGAAGGAATTCGCCGACGTTCTGTCCTAGCACCGGACATGCTGCCAGGAGACTGACAGCCCGGCGGGCATCAGACGCATAGAGGTGGCCATCACTCCAGCGGAGTGGTGGCCGCCTTTTAGGTTCGTTGCCGGATCTCGGCGACGACGGACTTCCTCGGCGGATGCGACGTCCCTGCGCTTGCATCGGAGGTTCCTTACATTGCTGTGTCGAGACATTGCTGTGTCGAGCGATGTGCGCTTGGCATGGGTCTTCAAGATTCAGGTGATTTTCTCTCTGCTTCCGGGGGAGTGCGTGCCCGGTGCGGGTGCCGAATTCTCAATAATTGCATCTGCCCATCTTCGGGAGTATCTTCCTCTCGCCCGCCGCCAATTTTTAGTCCGCGAGCCCTTAGTGTTGTTACTGCCACCCTTCGCTGAGCCACCGCAATCGCCCGAGCTGAACCTTCCTTGGTTTCGTATCGATTGCATCTGCGCCTGGAATCGATCTGGCGTCGGCTGGTATGAGAAGCGGTAATCCGTGAGCGGTGGGCAGTGGAAAGCTTCGGCCTTTCGTGCCACGGCATGTCCTAGGGATTAGCGGCATGGCATGAGGACATGTGCAGCCAATGTTTCACGTGAAACGAGGGGAGCCTGTCTGTCACCAGATGCGCGCACTCAGATTCCGCCGCCGCCTGGCTCTGCTCCGCGGTGCCTCATGTAGAGGTCCGCGCGTGACGCGGACGGGCGCCTGTGCTTAATTGCTCGCCTAATGCTGGTGCCCGGTCTGGAGCGGAGCTTGCGCTGACAATGAGCTTGTTCCGGATTGCACTGATGAACGATGTCGTTGTGCTGGTACAGGTGGGCCCGGGTGAGCGGGATCTGCTGTTCGGTGGCCTAATCAGCAATCTGATTGTTGATGGAATGCCCCGCAATTGTCGAAGCCGATGCTCGTAACCGGGTAGGGCAGTCCCTCAATGACGTGGAGCCAAGATCTCCACGGAGTCTTCCATCACCACGGACAGGACCATCCCGCACGGTATCCGACAAAGCTCCAGAGCTGGGCCAGGACTGTCACGGCAGCAGGTGAGTACTCGCGTTCCCAAGACCGCGGCATCTTCCGCGCACGCCTCCATACATGCACGCCGCATCACCGGCAGGGAAGCACGCGGTGCCATCATCGGCACCCCGCACCGTTCCTACACTGGCGCGGGAGACGCACCGCCGGAAGCTCGTGCGGAGAGTCACGCCAGTTTGGACCAAATCACACGCCCAGCGTGCAACAGGTCATGTCCAGGCCGCTTGCCGAAGTTCCCAAGCAGTTATGCCAGCAAGCTTGACTCCCGCGGGACTCGGAAGGGACAGTCGCTTCAGCTACAGCGGGTCCGCAGACGCTGCCGCCGTGCCGTCGGATATTTCTCCGCCCTACGGGCGCCCTGAAGGACCATCGGATTGCCGAGTCGGCTCCGCCGCCCAGCGTTTCACGTGAAACATGCAGGGCCGCGACCTATTCGAGACACCGGCCCTGGCTCGCCATTCTGCTCGATCAATCGGTATGGAGAGTCCCAGCTGGTCCCCCGTGGGGGGCGTTGTACCTGCGCGGCATCACTGTCACGAATGCGCATGGGAGAAACCAGTAACAGGTAGCTTGTGTTCACTCGCGCGTATCCGACGCCGAACAGCCCGGAATACAGCGTCTCTCCCTGCACTGCTGCCGAGAAGCTGGCCTCCTTAATCGTGATCCGTCGGGCCAGTGAATCCGAGCACATGGGTCCAGGAAGAAGTACCGGGCAGCCGCAGGGCCCTTGGAACAGAGGTCCGGAGCCCCTGCCGCCTTCTGAGTGCTGAAGCAATGTCGCCGGCTCCCCTGAAAGCCCGGAACGAGCTCCTGATATCAACTGGAAAAAGTCGCTTTCTTGCAAGCAGCGTGCTTCTTGGCGCCACATGCACATCATCAGCTTCACGCCTGTGAAGCCGCCGCACAACAGCCACAGCCAGGGAAAAGCCATCCACCTGCCGCATTCGAGTCCCTTTGCACGTCATCCTTACTCGACGTGCCCGAGTCGATTCCGAAGAGACATCCCGCAAGGGCAACTGCACCAGGTCCACAGGGTGCCCCCGCATGCTAGCCAGCCAGGAAACCACGGAACTGCCGACTGGCGAACACTGGGGCTAAGCCCGAGTGGACAGCCGGGGCTGTCCTCCGGCGAAAAGGAATGAATGCTTGCGGACTCGCATCGCGGTCGTGCGGCGGGTTGCCACCTTGGATGACCCTACGTTCTAGGTCGCGATTTACACCGACTACGCTGCGGCGGTTTCGCGACCGTAACGGGCGTTTGCCTGTCCGAATCTGGAGCTGCAGCACAGGGGAGACTGAGATTCGGACGAGGTGCTGTAGCGCTATTGGAGGGGACCGATATTCGCAGGCAGCATCCTGCCCAACAGCAGCCAGACGCGGCGGCCCGGAACATTTGCAACATCTACTGGCAACAGGCAGCACCGGGTCCCCGCACCAGGCGCAGAAGGAATAAGGACTAAGCCGCAGCCGGGGGGTTGCACGCCTCGGGGGTCCTGAGGACGGAAAGGGACATTACACCCTGCGGCATCTACGAATGCGACGATCCCTGACACGGCAAGCGCAGCAGGCCGCGCCCTCGGCCCTCCGCCACCTCCCGCAGCATTAGCTGGAATGCAATTCACAGCCTTGCATTTCACATGCAGCCCGGGATGGAGGTTCGGGCCGCGGTACAGCGTGTGGTTGGGTTTCACGTGAAACGTCTTAGCGAAGCGGCGCCCGGACGATTGAGCCGTGGCAACAATGATTCAGGTCCGATCGCCGGACCCTGCGTGTCTTCGCTAGCCACGAAGTGTTTGCGCCTTCCGTAACTTGCTCTCGACCATAGGCAGGAAATAGACCAGCCTGACCCGCAGACCCGCAGGAGCTCAGGTAGGGACTGCACTAGCCGAGCGTGCGAGCCATACGCTGTTCGGTTCGCGACCAAGGCCCACCGCACCTTGCAACCGTTGGCACAGCCCTGTGAGGGCAATAGACCCGTGCCACGGACAATGGGTTAGCTGAAGGCAAAGCTGCTTTCGCTGCTGTAGAGAAAAGCCACTCAAGTTCCAAGTAGAGGGGTAGTCCACGCTCTTCGTTTCACGTGAAACGGCCGTTAGCAATGAACTGACTTCCATCACCCACGCACGGCAGCGACCAGCAGGGCCGAGCGCTAAGCGGATGTACAGGCTCGTTCCGTCGCCGCAGGCCGCGGCGCTAGCCCCGCACGGCCTGCGCATAGTCGTCAAGCCATCGTCAAGGAATAGGAAGCTGGAATGGAACCACACGCTCGGGCCTGCAGGATTCCTAAGGGCGGTCGTTCCGGGTGAGGTCTAAGCCGAATCGTTCGGTCGCCTCCCATCCTTGTGGCTCGACCAGACCGCCTCCCTTGCACAGGCCTCTGCCGTGTGTTTGCCGGCTGGACCCTGGGTCAGAGACGCGGCGCAAGAACCGGAGGGGCATCTAGCCGAGGGCGGTCTTCGGGTACTGCTCGACGTGGAAGAACAACGACGCCGGCAGCGTCGTCGTCGCCCTCACACCGATGGAAGTCGAAGCAACCACCGGCACGGCGCTACATCGGGCTCGGAGCATGGACGCAAAGCGAGAACCGGCAATGCGCGTCAGTAACCGTAAAAGCAAGCCCTGCCTGAACTTCTGCCGTGAGGTCTAAGCCCGGGAATGGATTGCGTGCCGACGCGGACGCGGTGGCCGCCCACATTTCAGCACCGGTTGTTTACGTGCCCATGCCGGGGTCAAATGTGGCGCGAGCGCTTCGTGGACCACAGCGCCAACCCGCGTTTGCAGGATGTCACGAACCAACGATCGGACGCCACCACAATCCCTGCGGCAGCTCCATCCAACTACTAGTGGACAATCGCTTCCTGGCGCCGACCGGGTTAGGCTGCGACGGACCACGGGTCACCGGAGGCGTCTTGGACGTGAGTACGTCCCCTGACTCGTGTCCCACCGCGGGTCAGGCGACACTTAGAGTCAAAAAAGTTCAGCGAAGGGGCCACGCCAGGGCGACGTCACGCGCGGCTTTACTGAGTCGCACCATGACATTATTCACAGTCTTATCCACAGCTGAATCCACATGCTTATCCACAGGGAGAGCGTGCCGCCTGTGGATGGATGCAGGCACGGAAAGTGCCCGTCCCAGTACGCCCGGGAGTGGCATCGGCTGCGGCGCGCAGTCACCTCCGGGGCTTCATGCGTCCGGACACAGAAACGCCAGCGAGTGTTTCGCGTCGGTTCAATCGTTAAAAAACCCATTTCATACGCAGGGAAGCAACAAAAAAGGCCCTGAGCCTGCCCGACTGACTGCAGACAGGCTTGACGCCTGAGTTTCACGTGAAACGCGTCACACTAGACCGCGGCGCCGAATCTATGAGCCCAGGATGTCAGACGCGTCGAGGCAGTCAGGTGGGCCGTGGCGCGTGTCATATCCCCAGTCTTACCCACAGCGTTATCCACAGGCTTATCCACCGCGCCGCTACCACCTCTGGAGCGGGTGATGGGGGTCCGGAAGTGCCTCTGACGCAGTGTCCGCGGCACCGTGCGCTGCCGCCCAGCGGGGGACCGGGGGTCAGGTCGCGGGGCCCTTATCTCCGTTTGCGGGAACCAGTATCAGCGGAGGGATTCCAGAGCGGTCGCGCCGGTGGAACGTCCGGACATCGCCCAGCTGGCTCACTTTGACTCGTTAGCGGAGCACCGATTTCGACAGCATGGGCCACATTCGAGTACCAACAGTCCGGTCCCACATACATCGATGAACGCAAACACGAGGTAGTTGGTTTCAACTTTGTCTGCAGTAGCGGGTCCGGCTGTGCGCGGCTAGACGCCCGTACTGCCGGCAGCTAGACGAGCGGACTTCAGCTTGCGCCGCAGGGCATACGGCCTCCGTTACCTGAGACGCAGCGGCCTCCTCCTCAGTACGCACTGAGGGTCCCAGCTGAGACCATACCTCAGTGCGGGGGCCGCTCAGCTCTGTCGAGGGGGGAGGGGAATGGCCCAGCGACCCAATGGCAGGGCCGGTCCGTTCACGTTCGGCGACTGCCGGGTATCTTCCGGCTGTTGGGCGTTTCACGTGAAACGTGGCCTTCCCTGCGGCTTCGCGAAACGGACGACGGCGGGCGAGGCCAATGCCTTCGCCGAAGATTAGGAGACCGAAGGATTTAAGTCCATCGCACAGTAGCCAACGGCGCTCTTGGAGGACCGCCTGAGTGGCCGGCTGTTGCGCCCCATGCGACGATCAGCCGCGAAGCCACCTAGGGGCGAGCTGACCCATTCGGAGGCTCTTGCGAGCCATCGCGACCAGGCCCCGCTTTGCCCCAGCCTAGCCGTAGCAAGCACTGGCCGGGCATTGGCAGCGGTTCAACGGGGCTTCTCACTTAGGCTGTCCATCTGCGCGCGTCGGAGCTCGGAGCACGATCGCCTGAAATACCGTCTCGCAGTCTCGACACTTCCTGCTGGCCGAGGCGCCCGCCCTAGCCGCACCGCGAGATGGTGGAGGAGTGGACGGCCCCACGGAAGCAGCCACCCTGAGGATGAGGCTCCAGGCTCCGCCCAAGATCCGGCAGCGCGCTTGCGGCTGCCTAGCCACACCGCCCCGTCCCGACGGCTCCGATACTGTGCATGCGGACCTCAGGCTTGGGCAAAGCAGGTTCTCACTCCCAAAAGCGAGGTCTCATCGTGCACCGACCGGTCGATTGCCCCTGTGGTGGATTCTTGTTTCACGTGAAACATACGCCATGTGCAAGTGGGTTACCAACAGATGGGGCAACTGCCTGGATTCCAATGCTGCAAACCGTTGTGTTTCACCTACAACGTGCGGCCGTTCCAAGGCTGCGCTCCCGCTCACTGAATTTGAGTCTTGGACAACGGTGACCTCGGGGGGAGCCACAAGCCCCCAAGACGATGAGGTTTCAGGCTGCCGGGCCTACCAGCGCAGAGGATCACGGAAAAGGCCTGCCTTTTCGTGCATCCATAAGCGAACCCACTTCGGCGGGGAGCTGACACCCTCGCTAGCATGTGCACACCCTGAACCACCGGAAGGAGTTCACAGTGCCGGGGTGGACGTACAGTAACGATGGATCGACCAAGATGCGCTTCACCGTATTTCCTTTCCGGCGCAGCACAACAGCCCTGGCTTGAGGCAACCAACAGCCAATGCGACGCGGCACAAGCAGACGCACGTGAGGGCAGGAGTACAACTAGGAATTGGATAACGTCGCCGTTTCACGTGAAACAGCGACGGGTAACAGGGTAATAGGGGAACAATAGACGACGCAGGATGCCTCCAGCCGGCCAATCCCCAGCGGGCCGAAGAGCGGCAGTCGACATACGTGCAGCTTTCGCCTTCACTAGAAAACACAATACAGGACAAGAAAGCAGTAACGGGAGCTCGCCATCCAGGTATTGCCCGCATCCACCTAGGCCCCAGAGGCCCTTTCCGGAAGATCTCCACATCTAGGGTCGAAAAGGATCCGCGTGCCGTGTCGTCCGGCCCATATGCGGGCCCGAACGCGCGCATTGGCTTCCATGACCCTGCAAGCCCCCTGGCCTCAATTCGATCCACCGAGTGGCGCCGAACGGCGCCAGAGGGAGTTAACAGCACCATCGAGCAGCCCGATGGCAGTCTTCCGTCCAAAAGGCAGCAGACCTAGCCACGTGGAACCAACCGCAGAGGGAGCGCATCGGCCAAAACGCTCGGCCCTCATAGATACGACACCCTAATGGAAGCCAAGCCCGCCGCATGTGGACCAAAGCAGAAAAGTGCGCAGTCCAATTTCCGCTCAGGTACCCATATAGACCGGCAGCGCAAACGTAAACCGCATGCGCAAGCTATTCGGGCTGCACGATCAATAGACCAACCACTAAACAAACCAGGGAGCACCAAGGAGCATGTTGGCAGGGACGTCCGACAGCAACGGAAAAGGGCCCGTCAATGCCAACGGGCCCTGATCTTACGCAGTTGCTTTAGTTATCGGAGCCCGGCGCCAGGACATCCATGATGCGGTTCAAGTCCTCGACGCTCGCGAACTCGATACTCACGCGTCCCTTACGCGCGCCAAGGGAGATCTTCACGTTGGTGTCGAGCCTGTCCGAGAGGGACGAGGCCAGGTAGTCCAGCCGCTCGTGTCGTGCCCCAGGACGGGGAATGTTGTTCTTGCCCGGGGTCGCTGGTTCGCGGTGCAGGGTGACCGCCTCCTCCGTGGCACGCACCGACATGCCTTCGGCCACAATCTTTTGGGCGAGGCGTTCCATGGACGCAGCGTCGGGCAGCGAGAGCAGGGCACGGGCATGGCCTGCAGAGAGCACATTGGCCGCAACACGACGTTGCACCAAGGGCGGAAGCTTCAGGAGCCGCAGGGTGTTGGAGACCTGCGGGCGCGAGCGTCCGATGCGGTCAGCCAGCTGCTCATGCGTCGTGCCAAAATCCTCCAGCAGCTGCTGGTAGGCGGCAGCCTCTTCGAGCGGATTGAGCTGGCTGCGGTGAAGGTTCTCCAGGAGTGCATCACGAAGCAGGTCATCATCCGTGGTGTCACGGACAATAGCGGGGATAGTGGGGAGGCCAGCGGCCTGCACTGCACGCCACCGACGTTCGCCCATCACCAGCTCGTACGGTTCTCCACCCTGTTCGGTTGAAGTACGCACCACAATTGGCTGGAGGACGCCTATTTCGCGAACCGAGTGCACCAGCTCAGCCATGTCGTCCTCATCGAAGACGGTACGCGGCTGTTTCCGGTTGGGATGGATATCGGTGACGGAGATCTCGGCAAAGCGGACGCCGGGCACCTCGACCAGTTCGACGTCGTTCACATCCGCTACGGACGCATCCCCGCGGGGGGATTCAACCTGCACGGCATCATCGGCGGCCTCGGCCGAGCTGGCGGTCTTCGCTGCACCCGAAGCGCCGCCCCGGGAACCGGCGGACTTCGACGTGGACTTTGCAGGGGAGGGCTTCACGGCGTCCGAAGTGTCCAGAGAGTCGGAAGGTTCCTTCGAGTCGGATTCGGCGGCGGGAACGGGTTCAGCCGTCTTGCGTGCCTCAGGGAAGAAGAGATCCACAGGGCGCGACGGAGCTGCTCCGTTACCCGAAGCGCCTGCGGAAGCGGAACTTGGAATGAGTGCGCCAAGACCGCGACCGAGCCCGCGTCGCTTATCGCTCATGGATGATTCCCTCCATCGGAAGAGCCCGGCTATGCCGGGCTCCGGCTGTTGCTGTGTTTGGAAAATTCTAACGCTCAGCGATTTCCGCTGCGGCTTCCAGGTAGGACAACGCGCCGCTGGAGGATGGATCGTAGGTCATGACGGTCTGTTGGTAGCTCGGCGCTTCGGATATCCGCACGGAGCGCGGCACGACGGCGCCGAGCACCTGGTCCGGGAAGTGCTGCCGGACTTCAGCTGCCACCTGGGCGGCCAGGTTTGTACGTCCGTCGTACATGGTCAAAAGAATAGTGGAAACCTCCAGGTCTGCATTCAGGTGCTTCTGGATCATCTCGATGTTCTTCAGCAGCTGACTCAGACCCTCGAGTGCGTAGTACTCGCACTGAATAGGGATAAGCACCTCGCCGGCTGCGCAGAAGGCATTGACCGTCAGCAGGCCCAGGCTGGGCGGGCAGTCAATGAAAATGTAGTCGAGCCGCTGCTCGCCCTTCTTCTGCCGGGACTTGGCATAGACGTCGATGGCGCGGCGGAGGCGTTGTTCCCGTGCCACCAGCGAGACGAGTTCGATCTCGGCCCCGGCCAAGTGAATGGTGGCCGGAGCGCAGATGAGGTTGCTGATGTCCGGGCACTGTGCCACTACATCCTCGAGCGGCAGATCGTTGATCAGGACGTCGTAGATGCTGTCGACGTCCGCGTGGTGTTCGATGCCCAGCGCTGTGGATGCATTGCCTTGCGGGTCAATGTCGATGACCAGGACGTTCAGCCCGGCCGCCGCCAGAGCCGCTGCGATGTTGACCGTGGTGGTGGTCTTTCCCACTCCACCCTTTTGGTTTGAAACCGTGAAGATTCGTGTCTTCTCCGGCTTCGGCAGGTTGCGGCCGAGGAGGCGTTCCCGCCGCTTGTTCTCGTGGGCGAGCTCCCGGGCGATGGGGCTTGAGTCATCCAGGGTATCCAGCACATTGCCCCTGCCTGCCGTTTCACGTGAAACCTTGGCGGCGGTGGTGCCTGCAACCGGATTGAACTGATTTGCAGTTGTAGCGACCGGTGATACGCCAAACGCACGCGCCGACCCCAGGGACACAAACGGGGGGATCCGCTGCGTGGAGGTTTCGCTACTGGTCACTGGGACACACTCACTCTCGTTCGGCTTTCACTGCCGTTCTCTAGCCTAACCGCTACACCCAAAGGACCCGCGGCACCTTGCGGGGCTAGGCGCGCTTTTGGGTCTTCTTAACTACGATCCGCACCACAGTGGTGGGTTCTTCGAGCAAGTTCTGGCCCACAGTGACCACTGATGTCTCCACGCCGCCGAGCTTGCGGATCGTTTTGGCCGCCTTTTCGATCTCCTCGGCGGCGCTGCGACCCTTGATCGCGACGACTTCGCCCTCGCCGCCCAGCAGCGGAATAGTCAGGCCTGCGAGGTTGCTCAGGGCGGATACGGCCCGGGCGGTAACGACGTCGGCCGTCACCATCCCGACGGCCAGTTCGGCACGCGTGCGCATCACGGTGACATTGCTCAATCCGAGATCGTCAACCACTTCCTGCAACCAGATGACCCGGCGTTCCAGCGGTTCGATGAGGGTCAGTTCGAGGTCAGGACGGGCGATCGCCAGGCATAGGCCCGGCAGGCCCGCACCGCTCCCGACGTCGGCCACATGGCTGCCTTGGGCAATCTCACTTTCGATTACCGCGCAGTTCAGGACGTGGCGTCCCCAGAGCCTGGGGACTTCCCGCGGGCCGATGAGTCCGCGCTCGGTCCCTGACGTCGCCAGGTGTTCTACATAGCGCTCAGCCAGGCCCAGCCGGTCGCCGAAGATCTTCTCAGCCGCCTCGCGCTCGGCTGCCGTAATTTCAACCATCAGTAAGCCAGCCAACGGTTCAGTCGGCGGAAACGACGATGTGCCGGCCTGCACCCTCGCCCTCGGACTCGCTGACGAATCCAAGGTCGGCGACGGCGTCGTGGACGATCTTCCGTTCGTAGGCGCTCATGGGCTCCAGCGCTACGGAGTCGCCGGTTTCCTTGACCGTGGCGACGGCGTCCTCTGCGATCTTCTGCAGGTGGCCCGCGCGTTCCTTCCGGTAGCCGTTGATGTCGAGCACCAGGCGTGAGCGGTTTTCCGTCGCGGAGAGAACGGAGAGCCTGGTCAGTTCCTGAAGGGCTTCCAGGACTTCGCCGTCGCGCCCCACGAGGCTCTCCAGCCCGGCGGATTCTTCCTCGGTCACGATCGAGATGTAGGTGCGTCCGTTGCGGACCTCGATGTCAATGTCGCCGTCGATGTCGGCAATGTCGAGAAGTTCCTCGAGGTAGTCGGCGGCTACGTCGCCCTCTTCTTCCAAGCGGCTTGCCGACGTGCCCTTGACTGCGCTTACGCTACCGGCAACAGAGTCCTGGTCTTCGCCGGCTTCAGCGGAAAGTGCGTGTTCAGAGCTCTCAACAGACATTACTTCTTCTTCCTGTTCTTACGTTGTGGCTGAGTGCGCTGCGTACGGGCCTCCGCAAGCGCAGCGGCCGTCGCTGCTTCCGCTTCGGGGTCGGCCTTCTTGCCGCCCAGGAGGGGAAGGGCCGGAAGGCCCCTGGCGGCACGCCGCTCGGCGAGGGCCTTTGCGGCGGGGGACCCCGGCGTCGGCATGCGGCGGATGACAAAGAACTGCTGGCCCATGGTCCACAGGTTGGTGGTGGTCCAGTAGATCAGGACACCGATGGGGAAGTTGATGCCGCCCACACCGAAGACGACGGGCAGGATGTACAGCATCATTTTCTGCTGCCGCATGAACGGGCTGGCCATGGCCTCTTCGGACATGTTCTTGGCCATGATCTGCTTCTGCGTGATGAACTGCGAGGCCGTCATGGCGAGGATCATCACGATCGAGAGGATCCACACCGCCACCACGTTGCCGCCGGCGGGGGTGCCGTGAAGGAGGGTAGCGGAGAGCGGAGCGCCGAAGATGCTCGACTCGTCGAACTGCTTGACCTGCTCAACGCTCATGGCACCGATGCCCTGGCCGCCCGCCTTGGCCGAGCTAATGCCGGAGAGAACCTGGAACAGCGCAAAGAAGAATGGCATCTGGATCAGCATCGGGAGGCATGCAGAGAACGGGTTGGTGCCGTGCTTCTTGTACAGGGCCATCTGCTCCTGCGCCATGGCCTGGCGGGAAAGCTGGTCCGTCTTGCCCTTGTACTTGTTCTGCATCTTCTTCAGGTCCGGCTGCAGCAGCTGCATGCCCCGCTGGGCCTTGATCTGCTTGACGAACACAGGGATCAGGGCGGCGCGGATGACAAGCACCAGCCCGATGATGGACAGCGTCCAGGTCCAGCCGTTCGCCGCCGGCAGGCCAATGAAGCTCAATCCGTCATGGAAGCCGATCATGATCGCCGACACTAGCCACTTGAAGGGGGCCAGTACTGTTCCAAAGATGTCCATACGTTATCCCTATTCGTCAGGCCGCAGTGCGGCCTTCTCCATCAGTCTGAGCAGCCAGGTACTTGTCCGGATTGTTCAGCACAACAATTGTGGGGGTCTGGTTTTCAGGCCATTCCCGGTGGCCGGCGGGGACATGGTCCACGCCACCGGCGTTCCACGGGTGGCAGCGCGCCAGACGCCTGGCCGCGAGCCAACTGCCTTTGACAGCGCCGTGGACGGTGATCGCTTCAAGCGCATAGGCCGAGCAGGAGGGAAAGAATCGGCAGACCTGGCCGTACAAGGGCGAAACCACCTTGCGGTAGGCCAGAAGCAGAAGAATGAGGATATTGCGGGGCAGGTTCCAGATGAAGCTGCCCGCAGCCGCTGCTGCGGACTTGGAGGAACGCTTGGGGAAACGGACGACGGCGGCAGTCGGGTCAAGCACGCTGTGTCCCTTCCTGTGTTGTTGCGTCCGGTTGCGTTCCAGCCGGCCGGTTTCCGGTCGCCGCCGGAAGGCGGCCAGCCAGCCGTCTCATGGTGTTGTCCAGGGCGGCGTTGTAATCCGCCAGGAGTTCATCCCAGCTGGCTGTTGCGGAGGCGGGCAAAGCACGCACCACAATAGCGAATCCGGTGCCGTACTCGCGCAACGAGACAGCGCCAGCTTCTCTCAGTCTCCTCTTAACGAGGTTCCTGGCAACAGCGTTCCCGACAGCTTTGGAAACGATGAACCCGATGCGGCTGGGCTCATCGGCTCCAATAGTTGCCGTATATAACACTACGTTCCGGCGTCCGTTGCGGACGCCGGAACGTACAGTTATTGAAAAATCGGTTGAAGTCCTCACGCGGTTCCGGGTGGCAAGCACCGCTAATCTCGCAGAAGGAAGAAGACCGACAAGTCAGTATTTAGGCCGACAGTTCGGTGCGGCCCTTGCCACGGCGGGCGGCCAGAATGGCACGGCCGGCACGGGTGCGCATACGAAGGCGGAAGCCGTGCTTCTTGGCCCGACGGCGGTTATTCGGCTGAAAAGTCCGCTTGCTCACGTTAGTTACTCCAGTGGATCAAAGGTGCGCCCACCCGATCAGTAAGGGGAAGAACTGGCCGACGCTAAGTTTTGTATGTGTCTGCTTCCCCTGAGTTCCCGGAACGCGGGGCGTCCGGAAGTCCAAAATGGGTTCAGAAAGCAGGCACAAAGGACTCCACAACGTTAGGGCAAAACG
Source organism: Arthrobacter sp. 05T423 (assembly GCF_056396245.1). Classification (NCBI taxonomy): domain Bacteria; kingdom Bacillati; phylum Actinomycetota; class Actinomycetes; order Micrococcales; family Micrococcaceae; genus Arthrobacter; species Arthrobacter sp. 05T423. The sequence goes on along the minus strand of NZ_JBFTLC010000002.1, from coordinate 73,875 downwards.
CGGCGGCGAGTCAAACCAGCAGGCTGTCTGGCGTGTTTCCCCAGCTGTGGCTAACCGGGCACCGCACCTGTGGATGAAGCGGCTCACAATCATCGTTTTCGAACCACAACCGTGTAATTATCCACAAGGCACTTCCCAGCTATCTTCTAGGCTTTTCATCCCCTAGAGTGTCTCAGTAGCCGATTATCCACGGACTGTGCATAACCCTGTGGATTAAGCCGGGCCAGCACCCTGGTTTCGGGCTTGCGGCTGCATGTAATGCAGGCAGCAAGCTTTGAGGAACCAAATTTGATGACAGTAGACGAAGCAAACCACGCCAACACTGTCGGAAGTTCCTGGCGGCGCGTGGTGAATCTTCTCGAACAGGACGACCGCGTCTCGCCGCGGCAACGCGGCTTTGTCATCCTCGCGCAGGCCCAGGGCCTCATCGGTTCCACTCTTCTCGTCGCTGTCCCGAACGAACTGACCAGGGAAGTGCTGCAGACACAGGTCAAGGACGCGCTCGATGACGCGCTCCGCAACGTTTTCTCGGACGACATTCGCTGCGCCATTGACGTGGACACCGATCTGGTGCCCATCCACGAAGAGCCGGAACCCGCCGTCGAGCTTTCCCTTGCAAACGATCTGTCCGTCGAACAGAAGCCGCAGCCCATGCTGCCGAGCACTTCGCATGAGTTCGGCCGGCTCAATCCCAAATACGTTTTCGACACGTTCGTGATCGGATCCTCCAACCGCTTTGCCCACGCCGCGGCCGTCGCTGTGGCGGAAGCTCCGGCGAAGGCCTACAACCCGCTGTTCATCTACGGCGACTCGGGCCTGGGCAAGACGCACCTGCTGCACGCCATCGGCCACTACGCGCGGCGCCTGTACAGCGGCATCCGCGTCCGGTACGTCAACTCCGAGGAATTCACCAACGACTTCATCAACTCGATCCGCGACGACGAAGGCGCCAGCTTCAAGACGACGTACCGCAACGTCGACGTCCTGCTGATCGACGACATCCAGTTCCTGGCCGGCAAAGACCGGACGCTGGAGGAGTTCTTCCATACGTTCAACTCGCTGCACAACAACAACAAGCAGGTGGTCATCACCTCGGACCAGCCTCCCAAGCTGCTGGCAGGTTTCGAGGACCGGATGAAATCCCGCTTCGAGTGGGGCCTGCTGACGGACATCCAGCCGCCCGAACTCGAAACCCGCATCGCCATCCTCCGGAAGAAGGCCCTCAGTGAAGGCCTCTCCGCCCCGGACGATGCACTGGAGTACATCGCTTCGAAGATCGCCAGCAACATCCGCGAACTCGAAGGCGCCCTCATCCGTGTCACGGCATTCGCCAGCCTCAATCGCCAGCCGGTGGACGTCGCACTGGCGGAGATGGTTCTCAAGGACCTCATCACCGACGACGGCGCACAGGAAATCACATCCGGCCAGATCCTGCAGCAGACCGCTGACTACTTCAAGCTCAGCATGGAGGAGCTCTGCAGCAAGTCACGGACCCGAACCCTGGTGACCGCACGCCAGATCGCCATGTACCTGTGCCGGGAGCTGACCGACATGTCACTGCCCAAGATCGGCCAGGAGCTCGGCGGCCGGGACCACACCACCGTGATCCACGCAGACCGCAAGATCCGTGAACTCATGGCCGAGCGCCGTGTGATTTACAACCAGGTCACCGAGCTCACCAACCGGATCAAGCAGCAGCAGCGCGACTCCTGATCCAAGGTTCCCAACCTTATTAACAGGGGCGTGTGGATAACCCTGTGGACAGTTAAGGGGACAACCGCGGTTAATGGGCTTAAAACCCTTAAGGCGTCTGTGGATCACCACGACAGGCCAAAATCTTATCCCCATCCACACCCTGTTTAAAACGTGCCGAACCCACAGTCCATGAACAGGGCTTAACCGCGGATCCCAGCCGTGAAACCGGGTTATCCACAGTTTCCACAGCAGTTATTAACACTACTAATCCCAAAAAATTGAAATCCCTCAAATAACAATCTCGTTCCCGGACCTCCACCCCAACGTCCAAGCACCGATCATCTGGGCACCGGCAGAGCCGGCCCCGCCGGTGGGGATGGGGAAATCCTTGTCATTCCAGCTAAGCTGTCTGCAGCGCTCCCATCCCTGGGTTTGTTTGCGGTCGGCCATGCGCGGACCATGCAGGTTCCGGGACTTTGGGGGCAACGGTCTTGTGGGCTCCTTGCGGGTTCCCGTTCAGAAAATGGCAGCAGCAATGAAAGGCGGCACCCCTCCGTGAAGTTCAGAGTCGAACGGGACGTCCTGGCAGAAGCCGTCACATGGACAGCCCGGTCCTTGTCTCCGCGGCCCCCAGTACCGGTACTTTCCGGCCTCCTCCTCAAGGCCGAATCCGGAACCGTCAGCCTGTCCAGCTTCGATTACGAGACCTCCGCGAGGCTTGAGATTCCCGCCGATATCAGGGACGAAGGCACCATCCTGGTTTCCGGCCGCCTCCTCGCAGACATCTGCCGCAGCCTTCCGTCGGCACCGGTGGATATCGAAACCGACGGCAACAAAGTCACGCTTACCTGCCGCCGAAGCAGCTTCCACCTGGCCACCATGCCCGAAGCCGAGTACCCGCCGCTCCCTGCGCTGCCCACCATCACCGGTACTGTTGCCGGCGACGCCTTCGCCCAGGCTGTCTCCCAGGTGATCATCGCGGCCAGCAAGGACGACACCCTTCCCATCCTCACCGGAGTCCGGATGGAGATCGAGGACGACCTCATCACCCTCCTGGCTACGGACCGCTACCGGCTCGCCATGCGCGAGGTTCCCTGGAAGCCCGTCACACCCGGCATTTCCACCAGCGCCCTGGTCAAAGCCAAAACCCTGAACGAGGTTGCCAAGACTTTGGGCGGCAGCGGCGACATCAACCTGGCCATCGCCGAGGACGACAGCCGACTCATCGGCTTTGAAAGCGGCGGCCGCACCACCACTTCACTGCTGGTCGACGGCGACTACCCCAAGATCCGTTCGCTGTTCCCGGATTCCACGCCAATTCACGCCACCGTTCAGACCCAGGAATTGGTGGAAGCCGTCCGCCGCGTCTCCCTCGTCGCCGAACGCAACACTCCGGTCCGGCTCGCGTTTACACAGGGCCAGCTGCACCTCGACGCCGGCACCGGCGAGGATGCCCAGGCATCCGAAGAGCTTGAAGCGCAGCTGTCCGGCGATGACATCACGGTGGCGTTCAACCCGCATTACCTGGTTGAGGGCCTCAGCGTGATCGAAACCAAATTTGTGCGCTTCTCCTTCACCACGGCCCCGAAGCCCGCCATGATCACCGCGCAGAACGACATCGACGGTGAGGACCAGGACGACTACCGCTACCTCGTGATGCCGGTGCGCCTGCCCAACTAAACAACTTGCCCAACCCTTCGCGCAGAAAAGAGTTCCCACGGTGCATATCGGACTGATCGGCCTTGGAAAAATGGGTTTCAACATGCGCGAACGGCTGCGCAAGGGCGGGATTGAAGTCACCGGCTTTGACCGCAATCCCGACGTCACAGACGTCGCCTCCACGGACGAACTCATCGCCGCGCTTCCTTCGCCACGCCTCATCTGGGTCATGGTTCCGGCCGGCGAAGTCACCGACGCCGTCATCACGGAACTCGGTGCAAAGCTCCAGCCCGGCGACATGGTCATCGACGGCGGCAACTCCCGCTTCACCGAGGACCAGAAGCATGCTGCAGCCCTGACCGAAAAGGGAATCCGCTTTGCCGACTGCGGCGTCTCCGGCGGCGTCTGGGGACTGCAGAACGGTTACGGCCTCATGGCCGGCGGTGAGGCGTCGGACATCGAACTCGCCCTGCCGGTCTTCGATGCGCTCCGTCCGGAAGGTGAGCGCGGGGACAGCTTCGTCCACGTGGGCGGCGTCGGCGCGGGCCATTACGCCAAGATGGTGCACAACGGCATCGAGTACGGCCTGATGCAGGCTTATGCGGAAGGCTACGAACTCCTCGCCGCCAAGGAAATCGTCACGGACCTGCCTGGAACGTTCCGCGCCTGGCAAAAGGGAACGGTGGTCCGGTCCTGGCTGCTGGACCTTATGGTGAAGGCCCTGGACGAGGATCCCGGACTCGCCTCGATCGACGACTACGTTGAGGACTCCGGCGAAGGCCGCTGGACCGTGGAAGAGGCCATCGCAAATGCGGTGCCGGCGCCCGCCATCACCGCGGCGCTATTTGCCCGCTTCGCCTCCCGCGAGGACAACTCGCCGGCCATGAAGATGGTGTCCGCGCTGCGCCACCAGTTCGGCGGACATGCCACCCGTCCGGCCAAGTAAGTCTTTGTCTGGGGTCCGGTCGGATTCCGGAGAGACGGTTCCCGAGAATTTGAAGTCCGCGTGTACCTAGAGCACCTGTCCCTGACCGATTTCCGGAGTTACGCCCAGGTGGATCTCCGGTTTGAGCCGGGCGTCACGGTCCTGGTCGGCTCAAACGGCATCGGAAAGACCAACCTGATGGAAGCCATCGGTTACCTTGCCACCCTCAGTTCGCACCGGGTCAGTGCGGACGGGCCGCTGCTGCGCTTCGGAACCGAGCGTGCCCTAATCCGGGCGAAGCTGGTCCGCGGCGAACAGTCCACGGTCCTGGAGCTCGAAATCAACGGCGGCCGGGCCAACCGCGGACGCATCAACCGCAGCAACCCGGTCCGTGCGCGCGATCTTCTGGGCATCTGCCACACAGTCCTGTTCGCTCCGGAAGACCTGGCACTGGTCAAGGGCGATCCGTCGAACCGGCGCCGGTTCCTGGACGAGCTCCTGGTGAGCCTTGTTCCGCGGCACGCCGCCACCCGCAGCGACTATGACCGCGTGCTCAAACAGCGCAATGCGCTGCTCAAGTCGGCGCGCGCCGGCAAATTCACAGCGGGCCACGAAGCCACCCTTGATGTCTGGGACCAGCACATGGCTCGCGCCGGGGCGGAGCTGCTCCACGCACGGCTGGAACTCGTTGAGCGCCTGCGTCCGCACCTCAACAATGCCTACGCCCAGCTCACCGATGGCTCAAAGGCCGCGGATGCGGTCTACCGCTCAACGTTGCAGAACATGATGGACGACGACGGCGAGCCGGCCGGCGCTGCGGCCGCACCGTCAGAGCCGGGAAAGTCGCCCGAAGATCTTCGGCTGCTGTCCGTAGAGGAGCTCGCCGAACGCTATGTGCAGGCCTTCGCGGCGTCCCGCCGCAAAGAACTGGAACGGGGCATCTCGCTGGTGGGCCCGCACCGGGACGAGCTGGAACTCGTGCTCGGGCAGGTCCCGGCCAAGGGTTACGCGTCGCACGGCGAAACCTGGTCCATGTGCCTGTCCCTCCGGCTGGCGTCCTACTACGTCATGCTTGATGACGCCCGCACCGGAGGTTCAGCGCCGATCCTCATCCTGGACGACGTTTTCGCCGAACTTGATGTCCATCGCCGGCGTAAACTGGCCGCAATAGTTGCCGGTGCCGAGCAGGTGCTGGTAACCGCCGCCGTCGACGCCGATATTCCGGACGAGCTGGCGGGCCGGCGGGTGAAGGTAATTCCGGGAGGAATCGATGAACAGGGATAAGGACGGTGGCCTGCAGCCAGGCCGCGATCCCGATGAAATTGATGCACCCCAGGCGGCACTCAACAGAATGCGTGAGGCGGCGGCCGCCCGCGGGGAGGTCCGCCGGAAGGTTCCGCGGGCAGGCGCCGGACAAAAACCGCGGACTGCACCGGGGGGAACACGGGGCTTCAGCCAGTTCCACTCCACCGGACGCGATCCGCTGGGGCTGGGAAAAGTCGTGGGGCGGCTGGTCGCCGAACGCGGATGGACCTCTCCGGTGGCCGTGGGCTCGGTCATGGCGGAGTGGCCGGCGCTTGTGGGACCGGAAATCGCTGCGCACTGCACCCCGGAAAGCTTCACCGACACCACGCTCCATGTCAGGTGCGACTCCACGGCCTGGGCAACGCAGCTCAGGCTGCTGAGCATGAGCCTGCTCGAAAAGTTCCGCACCGAGCTCGGTGACGGCGTGGTCACCAGCATCCATGTGCTGGGCCCGGCGGCACCGAACTGGCGCAAGGGCGGACGCACCGTCAACGGCCGCGGACCCCGGGACACTTACGGATAGCAGCTGCACCTACCCTCGCCCTGCCCAAATCTGTCGGATACGGCTCCCGGCGATTGTGCCTTCCGTGAACAAAGCGGAAACGGCGTGCAGGGCGCTCAAACCGCCGTCCGCCGTATAGGACCCCAAAACGGGGACTGCTGGAGCCTTGCAGGCGGGGCCAATGGCCAGCGAGGGGCACATTGAGCCGCGTCCGCGGCCCGCCAATGCGGGAATCAACCGCGTTTCACGATAGAATTCCCCTAGATAACTGGGCGCCGGTGAAACGTTGACTGAGTCCGTTTTCCCGCGCTTTTTCATGCGCGTGAGCGGTCCGCAGGTCAAACGAGTAGCTGGCGCTGCAGTGACGCGCCTTTTGGCGGACGCCTTTTGCTTCGGCGGACGGCGGAGGCCGGCCATCATCGAACATAGAGGAGTCGAAAGCGCCTGTGGCTAACGACAATACAGATATCGAGGCAGTGGAGCCCGCAACGGAGGATGCCCCGAGCACCGGGACCCCGGCTGAGGCTGCCACACCGCGGGAGTACGGCGCCAGCGACATTACCGTTCTTGAAGGCCTCGAGGCCGTACGGAAACGGCCCGGCATGTACATCGGCTCCACCGGCCTGCGCGGCCTGCACCACCTGGTGTACGAAGTGGTGGACAACTCAGTTGATGAGGCCCTGGCAGGTTACTGCACGCACATCGAAATTGTTCTGCAGGCGGACGGCGGCGTCAAGGTAACCGATGACGGCCGCGGTATCCCGGTGGATATCCACCCCACCGAGGGCAAGCCCACCGTTGAAGTCGTTATGACCATCCTGCACGCTGGCGGAAAGTTCGGGGGTGGCGGCTACGCGGTGTCCGGTGGCCTCCACGGCGTAGGTATCTCCGTGGTCAACGCACTCTCTTCCCGCGTCAACACCGAGGTCCGCCGGCAGGGCCACGTCTGGCGCATGTCCTTTGCCGACGGCGGCAAGCCCCAGGGCGCCCTGATCGAGGGCGAGGAGACAACCGAAACCGGAACCACCCAGACCTTCTACCCGGATCCCAGCATCTTCGAATCCGTGGAATTCGACTTCGAAACACTCCGGGCCCGGTTCCAGCAGATGGCCTTCCTTAATAAGGGTCTGCGCATCACGCTGACGGACGAGCGCCAAGCAGCATCCGGCACTGATGAAGCCGGCGATTTGGACCTCGACGGCGTGCTGACCGAGGGCGAGGTTCTCGCCGAGCACCGGACGGTGGTCTATCAGTACGATGACGGTCTCCTCGACTACGTCAAGCACCTGAACTCGAGCAAGAAGGTGGATGTTGTCCACGAGGACGTCATCGCCTTCGAGACCGAGGACACCGAGCGGCACATCGCCGTCGAGATGGCCATGCAGTGGACCACGGCTTACTCCGAAAGCGTCCACACTTACGCCAACACCATCAACACCCACGAGGGCGGTACCCACGAAGAGGGGTTCCGTGCCGCGATGACATCGCTCATCAACCGCTACGCGCGGGACAAGAGCATCATCAAGGAAAAAGAAGAGAACCTCACCGGCGACGACATTCGCGAAGGCCTGACGGCCGTCATCTCCGTGAAACTGTCCGAGCCCCAGTTCGAGGGCCAGACCAAGACGAAACTCGGCAACTCCGAGGTCAAAGGCTTCGTCCAGCGCGTCGTGACCGACCAGCTCGGTGACTGGCTGGAGCGCAACCCCGGCCCCGCTCGCGACGTGATCCGCAAGGCCATTTCCGCCGCGCAGGCCCGCATGGCCGCGCGCAAGGCCCGCGACAATGCGCGCCGAAAGAGCCCGCTGGAGTCTTTCGGCATGCCGGGCAAGCTCTCCGACTGCTCCTCGAAGGACCCCTCCAAGTGCGAGGTCTACCTGGTGGAGGGTGACTCGGCAGGCGGTTCGGCCAAGCGCGGGCGCAACCCGGAAACGCAGGCCATCCTTCCGCTCCGGGGCAAGATCCTGAACGTGGAGCGGGCACGCCTGGACAAGGCGCTGGGCAACAACGAGGTCCAGTCCATGATCACCGCCTTCGGCACCGGCATTGGCGAGGACTTCGACCTCAGCAAGCTGCGGTATCACAAGATCGTGCTGATGGCTGATGCCGACGTGGACGGCCAGCACATCACCACGCTGCTGATGACCCTGCTGTTCCGTTACATGCGCCCGCTGATCGAGAACGGCTACGTCTATCTCGCGCAGCCGCCGCTATACCGGATCAAGTGGTCCAATGCTCCGCACGACTACGTCTACAGCGACCGTGAGCGCGACGCCGTCCTGGTCTCCGGACAGGCCGCCGGCCGCCGCATTCCGAAAGAAAACGGCATCCAGCGCTACAAGGGTCTGGGCGAAATGGACTACACCGAACTCTGGGACACCACCATGGACCCGGACCGGCGCACGCTCCTGCAGGTGACCATGGATGACGCCGCCGCCGCCGACCAGATTTTCGCCGTGCTGATGGGCGAGGACGTCGAGTCCCGCCGCAACTTCATCCAGCAGAACGCCAAGGACGTCAGGTTCCTCGATATCTAGCCGTTCCCCCGGCTGATATTCCAGAACCGACATATACCTGAAACGGAAAATACAGACTATGAGTGACGAAACACCTGAGGTCCCGGCCGAGTCTCCGGACGCCACCGAGCCGGTGCTTGAGGGCGATGTTCTGGTCGACCGCGTGGAGCAGGTGGACCTCCAGACGGAGATGCAGCGCTCCTACCTCGACTACGCCATGGCCGTCATCGTCGGCCGTGCGCTGCCCGACGTCCGGGACGGCCTGAAGCCGGTCCACCGCCGCGTGCTGTACGCGATGTTCGACGGTGGATACCGCCCGGACCGTGCCTTCAACAAGTGTGCCCGCGTGGTGGGCGAGGTCATGGGCCAGTACCACCCGCACGGTGACACGGCGATCTACGATGCGCTGGTGCGCCTGATCCAGGACTGGACCATGCGTTACCCGCTGGCGCTGGGCCAGGGAAACTTCGGTTCACCCGGTAACGACGGCGCCGCGGCACCCCGTTACACGGAAACGAAGATGGCACCGCTGGCCATGGAAATGGTCCGTGACATCGACGAGGAGACCGTCGATTTCCAGGACAACTACGACGGCAAGAACCAGGAACCCACCATCCTCCCGGCCCGGTTCCCCAACCTGCTGGTCAACGGGTCCTCCGGCATCGCCGTCGGCATGGCCACCAACATCCCGCCGCATAACCTCCGGGAGGTGGCGGACGGTGTCCAGTGGTACCTGGCCAATCCGACCGCCAGCCGCGAGCAGCTCCTGGAAGAACTGCTCAAGCGCATCAAGGGACCCGATTTCCCCACCGGCGCCACCATCCTGGGCCACAAGGGCATCGAGGACGCCTACCGCACCGGCCGCGGCTCCATCACCATGCGGGCTGTGGTCAACGTCGAGGAGCTGCAGGGCCGGACCTGCCTCGTCGTCACCGAGCTGCCCTACCAGGCCAACCCGGACAACCTGGCCATCAAGATCGCGGAACTGGTCAAGGACGGCAAAGTCCAGGGCATCGCCGACCTCCGTGATGAGACCTCAGGCCGCACCGGCCAGCGGCTGGTCATCGTGCTGAAGCGCGACGCCGTGGCCAAGGTGGTGCTGAACAACCTCTACAAGCACACCCAGCTGCAGGAGAATTTCGGCGCGAACATGCTGGCCATCGTGGACGGGGTGCCGCGCACCCTCAGCCTCGATGCCTTCATTCGCCACTGGGTCACGCACCAGATGGATGTCATCGCCCGGCGTACCCGCTACCGACTGCGCAAGGCCGAGGAGGAAGCGCACATCCTGCGTGCCCTCCTCAAGGCCCTGGACATGCTGGATGAGGTCATCGCCCTTATCCGTGCGTCCAGCACCACGGAAGCCGCGCGCGACGGACTTATGGAGTTGCTGGACATTGATGAGGTCCAGGCCCGCGCCATCCTCGACATGCAGCTCCGCCGGCTCGCTGCCTTGGAACGCCAGAAGATCCAGGACCGCCACACCGAACTTGAAGCAATGATTGCCGAATTCAACGCAATCCTCGCCTCGGAGGAACGCCAGCGCTCGATCATCAGCGAGGAACTCGCCGAGATCGTGGCCAAGCACGGTGACGACCGCCGCACCCAGATCCTCATGGGCTACGACGGCGACATGTCCATGGAAGACCTCATTCCCGAAGAGGAAGTGGTGGTCACCATCACCCGCGGCGGTTACGTCAAGCGCACGCGGAGCGACAACTACCGTTCGCAGCAGCGCGGCGGCAAGGGCATCAAGGGTGCCCAGCTGCGGGGCGACGACGTGGTGGAGCACTTCTTTGTCACCACCACCCACCACTGGCTGCTCTTCTTCACCAACTTCGGGCGCGTTTACCGGGCCAAGGCATACGAACTTGCCGAGGGCGGCCGCGACACCAAGGGCCAGCATGTGGCCAACCTGCTGGCCTTCCAGCCGGACGAACACATCGCCCAGGTGCTGGACCTGAAGGACTACCAGCACGCACCGTACCTGGTGCTCGCCACCAAGCGCGGCCTGGTCAAGAAGACGCGGCTTGAGGACTACGATACGAACCGGTCCGCCGGTGTTATTGCCATCAACCTCCGGGAGGAGGACGAACTGGTCTCCGCCCAGCTGGTTTCCGAGACGGACGACCTCATGCTGGTTTCGCGCAAGGGCCAGTCAATCCGCTTCACGGCCACGGATGACGCGCTCCGCCCCATGGGCCGTGCCACGTCGGGTGTGACAGGCATGAAGTTCCGGGAGGATGACGAGCTGCTCGCCATGAACGTAGTGGCCGAGGGCTCCTACGTGTTCGTGGTGACCGAAGGCGGCTACGCAAAGCGCACCGCGGTCGAGGAATACCGGCTGCAGGGCCGTGGCGGCCTGGGCATCAAGGTGGCCAAGCTTGCTGAAGAGCGCGGCGATCTGGTGGGCGCCCTGGTTGTCCAGGAGGAAGACGAAGTGCTGGTGGTCATGGGCGGCGGCAAGGTTGTCCGTTCCTCCGTGACCGGCGTCCCGGCCAAGGGCCGCGACACGATGGGCGTCATCTTCGCAAAGCCGGACAAGAATGACCGCATCATCGAGGTGGCCCGCAACACCGAGCGCGGCCTCGAAGAGGAAGTTGAAGCCAGCGCCGAGCGGGAGTCCGAAGCCGACCACACCGATGAACCGAGTGCGTCAGAAATCTTGGCTATCGCCGCTGATGACGTAACGTTGGCTGAAGATGCCGGACCAGGCGAGGAATCCGCAGAAGCGGCTTCAGCACTGGCCGATGAAGCAGAAGGAACGTCCGGCGATGCTGAGGCGAACGAAGACAACACCGGAGGTAACGAGTGAGCAATTCCGACTCATTTCCCAAGCCGAGCAGTAATGGTCCCGGCGGGATGCGTCAGCCGGCATCCGCTCCCAGGGTGAATGCCCCGGTGCGTCCCCAGCAGAGCCCGGCCACGCCGTCGGGCGCTCCGGGACAGCGCCCGGCCCCCGCAGGACAGGGCCAGCGGCCGGCTGCGCCGGCACAGCGCCCGGCCCCCGGACAGCGCCCCCAGGGCGCGCCGGGTGCTGCGGGGCTGGTCAAGCCGGCGCCGAAGGCCAAGGTGCGCCGCGCGCGGCTGCTGGTCAGCAAGGTCGACCCTTGGTCCGTCCTGAAAATGGCGTTCTTGCTGTCCGTCGCACTCGGCATAGTTACGGTGGTGGCCGCGATTGTGCTGTGGACAGTGCTGGACCTGACCGGAATCTTCGACCAGGTGGACAGCCTGCTGGGAACCCTGGCAGGTTCCGAGGGCGGCGGCTTCGAGCTGAAGAAGGTCGCGTCGCTCGGCCAGGTGGCATCCTTCGCGACCATCATCGCCGTCGTGAATGTGGTTCTGCTGACCGCGCTGTCCATGCTGTCGGCCGTGCTGTACAACATCTCGGCAACGCTTGTCGGCGGCATCGGCGTGACCCTCACCGACGACTAAAACCCTGTATTTCCGCGGAAAAACTCCGGTGGAATGCCTCGATTTGAGATCGGGCCGGGATGTGCTGTAGAGTCATGTCTCGGCCCGATGAGGCATCGGGGCGTATAGCTCAGGCGGTTAGAGCGCTTCGCTGATAACGAAGAGGTCCCAGGTTCAAGTCCTGGTACGCCCACGGAACCTGCACAGGTTCAAGTCGAGTTTAGGCGGGATTCCCAGGAATCATGCCGGAACGGGGATGCGTGTGAAGAAGTTGCTGGTTATTGCAGCTGCAGTCGCAGGCGTCCTCTTGTACAAGAAAAAAGTGCAGGAATCCGAAGCCCGGAAAACAGTCTGGAGCGAATCAACCGACAAGGTTGAATAGCCCGGATCCCGGTGCGGAGGCTGGTCAGCCGGACTCCGGAACTAGGGTATGATTGACGGGTTGCTTCTTATGGGGGCATGGCGCAATTGGTAGCGCACCTGCTTTGCAAGCAGGGGGTTCGGGGTTCGAGTCCCCGTGCCTCCACCATAAGAGAAGGTCCCGGTCGGAAACGACCGGGACCTTTTACTTTCCGTGTTAGACGGCCGTCCTTGGTTTCGACAGGCTCAACAAGCGGGCGCACTACTGTGGAAGCGTGAACTTCTTCTTTGCCGCCTTGGGTGTCATGGGCGTGGCTTCGTCAGGTCCCCTCATCGCCGCCACGCTGGGCGCCACCACTGTTACGGCCCTGGCCATCGCCTTCTGGCGCAACGCCATCGCAGCAGCGGTCATGGCCGCACCCGCACTGGTCAGGGAACCACGCCAGTTCGGTCTCATCGGGCGTTACGAGTTCCGCTGGTCGCTGGTTGCGGCGGTGGCCCTGGCCCTGCACTTCGCCTGCTTCATCACGTCCCTGCAGCTGACGTCCGTAGCCGCCGCTACCGCGCTCGTCTGCCTGCAGTCGGCCTGGATTGCCATCATCCAGCTTTTCCGCGGCGTCCGGCACCGCTGGCAGGTCCTGGTGGGTCTGGGTATCTCCTTCGGCGGCGTAGTGGCCATCACCGGTTTCGACATGGGTACCTCCCCCGACGCTCTGCTGGGCGACATCCTGGCCATGGCCGGCGGACTCCTCGCGGGAATCTACACCCTGGCCGGAGGCCGGGCCCGCCAGAGGATGACCACCGGAACCTACACCACCCTTTGCTATGGCATGTGCGCAGTGCTGGTGGCGGTGCTGGCGCTCTTCACGAACCAGCCCCTTACCGGGTTCGACGCCGGCGGTTGGGTGGGCATTCTGGCGATCACGCTGTGCGCCCAGCTCGTGGGGCACACGGCCTTCAACTACCTGCTGGCCACCATGAGCCCGCTGCTGGTGTCCATGATCATCCTGCTCGAAATACCCGGTGCAGCCCTGCTGGCGGCCGTGTTCCTGCACGAGACCCTGCCTGCCGGCACCTATGCCGGGCTGATGCTCATTCTCGTGGGCCTCGTCGTCGTCGTCGCCGGCCAACGGAACGGCAAAGCCGGACGGGGCAAGCCGCGGGACGAACGCCCGCTGGCGGAGCTGGGAGCCGACTGACGCCGGCACTGCCCTTCAGGCTCCCCGCGTCCGGGCCCTTCCGGTAGGAGCTACTGTCCGCCGCGGCGCACCGGCTGGCTGGTATTGACGGTGTGGATGGCGCGCAGCAGCTTGGCAGGGAAATACACGGAGAAGAACACCACCATCGGTGCCTTGAGGGCCATCTTCTTCACGTTGTGGGCCTTGTAGGTCCGGTCGAAGCGGGTCACGTAGTACCGGTAATCGCGGGGCGAGTCCTCCAGCCGGCGGGCTGACATCCCGGAAACCATCTGCGGCCAGTACTGGACCTTGAGGTCGTGCTCTGCCAGATGCAGGGACAGATCGATGTCCTCGTGCATCTCATCCCGTTCATCCAGGCAGGTCTCGCTGCGGATGGTCTCCCAGGCGGACCGGCGCAGAGCCATGTTGGAACCGAACAGGAAGTGGTACTGGTGCTTGGCCAGCTTCAGCATCAGCTGGCGCATCTTGTCATCCGCCTTGAGGCCGAAGCGGCGCATTGGCATGTCGTAGTAGACCACGGGGCCGGTGGCGGCGGACGTGGACGGCTCCTCGAAGGCCTTCTGCACCTGCTCAACCCAGTCGGGCTCCACCACGGAATCTGCATCGATCCGGCCCAGGATGTCACCGGTGGCATTGTCCAGGCCGAAGTTGCGCGTGGGGATAAGTCCCTGCTCGCGGTCCTGGCGGAGCAGAATGATGGGGCTCTCCGGATACTCCTGCTGCATCTGCGTGACGATCGACGCCGTACGGTCCTTGGACATGTTGTCCACCACGATGATCTCGTGTGCCGGAACTGACTGGTACACAGCCGCGATGAGGCACTGGCGGATGACGCTTTCCTCGTTGTAGGCCGGAATAACAATTGATACGCGCAGCTCAGTGTCAGTCAAGGCATCCTCGTCGGATCTATCGGGTGACATCTCCACAAACTTAGCACCGATGCTTTCCATCAAGGCGGAACAGCGCCTGCCAGGCGGCGAGGTGTGCTGCCCCTGATGCAACCCTCCCTCAGACGGAAAGAGGGGCCCCGCTGTTGCGGAACCCCTCCTGCCAAAGCCCTTGCGGGCATGTGCCTAAGCCTTCTTGTCCGCACCGTTCTCGATGTCGGACGCGATGTTCTTCACCCCGGCCTTGGCATCGGTGGCACCTTCACCGGCGTCGGAATCCGAGTCCTCGGCAACGTGCTTTGCCTTGTCGGCGGAATCTTCAGCGGAAGCGTCGGCTTCGTCCTCGGCAGCCAGAGCAAAGGCAGCATCCAGCGGTGTATCAGCGGTAGCGGGGGCAGAGCTGCTGGCCGGGGCGGCCGGAACCGGAGCCGGCATTGCGGCCGATTCAGCACCGGCGGGCGCTGCCGGGGTGCTTGCAGCCGGCGTGGACGGTGCCGGCGTTACCGGGGCCGGGGTCTTCCACGGGTCCTCGACCGGCTTTGAAGCCTTCCACGCCGCGACGCCCGCGGCCACGGCCGCAGTGATCACACCAATAATCAGGAGACCGCGCCTCTTCGGCTTCTGCGGCTCCACCACCAGCGCCTTGCCCGCCACTGCACGGCTGGCCTCGTTGGCGGCTGACTTCAGGTGGCCACCAGCCACCTGTGCCTGCTCCTGGATGGTGTGGATGATGCCGACGTCACCGAGCTTCTGGGCTACCGCGTCAACGCGGGCCGGGGTGCCCTCGAGCGTGCGGTGCACCACCTCCGAAGCGGTTCCGATCTGGTCGGAGAGCCGGGGCAGGTACTCCACCACCACGCGGTCGCGGGCCTGGGCAATCACCGGCGTGGCCCGGTCCAGGGCATCGTGCATGCGCGGCGTGGCACCTTCCACGACGTCGTGGATCTTCGGGGCAAGGGTGGCAAGGCCGTCCTGGATCCGGGGCGTAACCGTGGCGACTCCGTCAGCAAGATTGTGGGCCGCCACCTTGAGCCCCTCCTGGATCTTGGGGGAAGCGGTGTCGAGGCCTTGCTGCAGGCGGGGAACTGCCCAGTCCACTGCTGCCTCCATGCGGTCTTTTGCGTTCTCCACTGCAGAACTGACCGACAACTCCAGTTCGCGGGCAATACGATCCGATTTCTTCACAACTACCTCCCGATTAATGTGACGGTTCTGTTGTTAGCCTACGGGTACGAATGGCCGGGCTGCTATCGTTCCGGCGGATTCACGGTGGATTTCACCGAGCGCGGAACTGTCTTTTACGCCCCGGGTCGCGTTGACCCGCCGTGAAAGAATGACCGTATGACTGCCACAGCAACTGCAAAAGCAACCATCCACACTAGCCTCGGCGACATCGTTGTGAACCTCTTCGGCAACCACGCGCCCAAGACTGTTAAGAACTTCGTCGGTCTGGCCACCGGTGAGCAGGCCTGGACCCACCCGGAGACCGGCGAGGACAAGACCGGTACGCCGCTCTACGACGGCACCATCTTCCACCGCATCATCAAAGACTTCATGATCCAGGCCGGCGACCCCCTGGGCCGCGGCACCGGCGGACCGGGCTACCGCTTCGACGACGAGATCCACCCCGAACTGAGCTTCAACGCGCCGTACAAGCTGGCCATGGCCAACGCCGGCATCCAGATGGGCAAGGGAACCAACGGTTCACAGTTCTTCATCACCACCATCCCCACCGACTGGCTGCAGGGCAAGCACAGTATCTTCGGTGAAGTTGCAGACGAGGAGTCCAAGAAGGTTGTGGACGCCATCGAAGCTGTCCGCACCGGCATGGGAGACCGCCCGGTTGAAGACGTGACCATCAATAGCATCGACATCGAGCAGCTCTAACCACATGAGCTACGGAACTCCGGCGGCGCAGCCGTCAGCGCAGGTACCGGTGTGCCCCCGGCACCCGGACCGGCCCTCGTATGTCAGCTGCCAGCGTTGCGGGCGGCCGGCATGCCCCGAGTGCCAGCGCGCGGCCGCCGTCGGGTTCCAATGCGTAGACTGCGTCAACGAAGCAAAGCGAACGACGCCGGCAGCCAGGACCGTCTACGGCGGTGCCGTTGCCTCGGGCAAGCCTGTGGTGACGTTCGCGATCATCGCCGTGTGTGTCCTGGTGTTCGTCCTGCAGTTGCTGATTCCCGGAAATGCTGTGTTCCGGACCCTCGCGTACGCGTCGGTTTACGCCACGCCGGAGTACGGGGTGTTCCAGCCGTGGCGCATGCTGACGTCGGCATTCCTTCATTCCCAGGGCTTCCTGCTCCACATCGTGCTGAACATGTACACGCTGTGGATCTTCGGCCAGGCGCTGGAGCCGCTGCTGGGCCGGATACGCTTCCTTGCCGTCTACCTGCTGTCCGCTATCGGCGGCTCGGTGGGATATCTGCTCATGACACCGATCCTGCCCGAGGGCGGTCCCGTGGGACTCGTGGGCGCCTCAGGCGCGATTTTCGGGCTCTTCGGCGCCATGCTCGTGGTGCAGCGGCATCGCGGCGGCGAGACCCGGCAGCTCTGGGTACTCATCGCGATCAACGGCGTCATCGGCTTCATGGTGCCGCAGATCGCCTGGCAGGCCCACCTTGGCGGTTTCATCACCGGGGCCTTGTGCGCGGCCGTCATCGCCTACGCTCCCCGTGGGGCGCGGCGCCACATCCTGCAGGCCGGAGGGCTCGCGCTCGTCATGGCCCTGCTGGTCGCTGCCTCCTGGTACCGGGTGCTGGTGGCGTCCTGACGGGTAGCCCCTTTTAACAATGCCCCTGCTTCGCCAAGCGGGGGCATTTTTGTGCCCGCAGGTAGTGCTGCGGTTCCGTTCCGTTTGCACACCGCTTCCGAGCCGCCTGCACACGGCCCACGCGGGGGAAAAGTTTTCCACAGCGGTTATCCACACTGTTAATAACTTACATGCGTGTAAGTTCTGGCGCAGGACCCCGGAATGGCGTGGCATACCCCCAGTTTCGCGGGGTACGCACCTTTCAATCCACACCTGTGGACAACTTTGCTGGACGCCACTGTGGTTATGTGGAAAACCTCGCCTGATTTTGGACCCCTGGGGACGGTGTGGGAGAAAACAGGGCGCAGGAGGCCCATGAAGGTGCCGGGCGGCACTCCTTTCAACAGGGTTATGCACACTGTTAATAACCCACGGCTCTGTCCTTCCTCAGCCCGAGGTCCCGGTGACGCCTAGATTCCGCCGATCGCTGGGGCGGCTACCCACAAGTTTTCCCCACCTGTGGATAAGTGGTGGGTAGTCGCCTGTTGCTAAGTGGATAAGCCCTCCGTGGCTGGCCATTGTCCGCGTGTAGTCTCTGACTGACAGCCCGTCCGACCTCGAGGAGCTTCGAGTGAGTACCAACAGCACCGGCCACATCTTCCTGGACAAGCACCACCCTGCCGCTTGGCGCGCTCTGAACGGGCTGGGACTGAAGGCCAAGGAAGCCATGCTTGAGGCCGGCCTGGACCTGAAGCTCATTGAACTGCTGAACGTCCGCATATCGCAGATCAACGGGTGTGCCTATTGCCTGGACATGCACGTCACGGATGCCATCAAAGGCGGCGAGTCCACCCAGCGCCTCGCAGTATTGCCTGCCTGGCGGGACACGGCCGTGTTTGAGGACCACGAGCGTGCTGCGCTGGCCCTGGCGGAGAACATCACGGATCTTCCGGCCGCCCGCACGCGGGAGCTGGAAGACGCCTATGCGCGCGAGCACCTCACGGACGAGCAATACTCGGCGGTGAGCTGGCTGGCCATCGCAATGAATGCGTTCAACCGTGTTTCCATCACCAGCCAGCATCCCGTCCGCCCCGACAAGGGCTAGCCGGGCGGGTTTTCCACAGCGCTTTCCACAACTGTTAATAACTTGGGAAATGCAAGTTTGGCCCATCCGGCGGCGCTAACGGGGCGCACGCCGTCGATTTCTTCGGATGCAGCCGGCCGGGTTATCAACACTGTGGAAAACTTTACCAACACCTGTGGACCGGCGCTCAGGCGGCGGACACTTATGCCCAGACCCCCGAGGTTCCCCGGCGGTGGCTGTCCACAAGGTGTGTGTCCACCATGCCGATGGCCTCCATCAGGGCAAACATGGTGGTGGGCCCCACGAAGGCGAAGCCCTTCTTCCGCAGTGCCTTGGAAAGGGCAATGGACTCTGGGGACGTAGTGGGCACGTCGGCGTAGGTGAGGGGCGCAGGGGTGGATGACGGCTGGAACTTCCAGACGAAGTCAACGAGGCCGCCCTCGTGCCGCAGCGCGATGGTGGCCTTGGCATTGGTGATCGCGGCCCGGATCTTGAGGCGGTTGCGCACGATGCCGGGATCCTGGAGAAGCCGCTCGACGTCGGCCTCGGTAAAGGCGGCGACGGTCTCGGGATGGAAGTCGGAAAAGGCCGCACGAAAGGCAGGGCGCTTGCGCAGGATCGTGGCCCAGGACAGGCCTGCCTGGAAAGCTTCGAGGCTGATGCGCTCGTAAAGGCCCTGCTCGTCCCGGACGGGTAGCCCCCACTCGTTGTCGTAGTACTCGCGCAGAAGGGGATCGGAAGAAGCCCACAGCGGTCGGGCCAGACCATCCTCGCCGATGATGATGCCTTCTGCGGTCATGGGCGTCGGGTCAGGAGCGCCAGCGTGTGGTCATCAGGAACCCTACGATCGCGATCCCGAAGCCGGCCAGGATGTTCCAGGACTGCCATGCTTGGACGGGCAGCTGGCCCTCGCTGATGTAGAAGGTGATGATCCACAGCAGGCCGATGATCATCAGGCCAAACATCACAGGCTTGAACCAGACGGGGTTCGGCTTGTAGATGGCCTGCGTGGAGACGGGTTCGGCCGGCCGGGCCGTCTTCTTACGTGGCTTTGACTCGGGCACATGTCCTCCTTGGCGGCTGAATCAAGAGGATGGACCGGGGCTTGATATCCTGCTGGAAGGGGATTGCCGGCGGTCTGCACACTCTTGGTCAGGTCTGAAGTCTTACTAGCAGCCAATTCTAGCTGTAGTTCAGTCCGCACCGGTGCCCCGCAACCGCCTTGGAGGAGAACGCGTGGTATTGCAGGAGAAGGTGACGGCCACCGCCAAGCCGGCGACCGGCGTCGTGATCCTGCGCAAAGCGGTCCAGATCTTCGGCGAGCTGCTCATCACGGCCGGCATTGTGCTGCTTTTGTTTGTTGCCTGGCAGCTGTGGTGGACCAACGTGGAATCCGACGCCAAGCAAAGCGCCGCCGTCAAGGACTTTGCCCGGGATCTGGGTGGACCGGTGACACCCGCGCCCACGCCGGCTCCGACGGGCGCCGCCGCCGCTTCCGGCGCCAAGGACTACGGGGCGCCGGCTGTGGGAGAAGCTCCCGCGCACGGCGGCACCATCGGGATCATGTACATTCCCCGGTTCGGCGAGAACTACACCCGGCCCATCGTCGAGGGCACCAGCGCGGACGTACTGGACACCCTGGGCCTCGGCCACTACGGCAACACCTCGATGCCCGGCGGCGTGGGAAACTTCGCCGTGGCCGGCCACCGCCAGACGCATGGTGCCGTCTTGGACAATATCCACACGCTGGTGCCCGGGGACAAGATCTACGTCCAGACGCGGGACGGCTATTACGTCTACGTCTTCCGCAACAACCGGATTGTCATGCCGACCGAGGCCGAAGTCCTCCTGCCGGTGCCGAACCAGCCCGGAGTGCGCCCCACCGAAAGACTCCTCACCATGACCAGCTGCAATCCCCGCTTCGGCTCCGAGGAACGGATCATCGCATACTCGGTGCTGGACCACTGGCAGCCCGCCTCTGCCGGGCCGCCGGCGGAAATCGCATCGCAGGTGGCTCGCGCACGAGGGGAAGGCTAAGCATGTACGGCTGGATATTCCGTCATCTGCCCGGCCCGCTGTGGCTCCGTGTCCTCACCTCGCTGGTGCTGGTTGCCGGCGCCCTGTTCCTGATGGTCGAGTTCCTTTTCCCCTGGATGTCCCAATTCACCCAATTCACCGACTCAACGATTGGTGCGCCAAAAAACCCATGAGCACAAAGATTCTGGTCGTGGACAACTACGACAGCTTCGTCTACACCCTGGTTGGCTACCTCCAGGAACTGGGCGCCGAGACAACAGTGGTCCGCAACGATGACGTGACGCTCGCCGAGGCGATCGAAATGGCGGAAACGCGCGACGGCGTACTCATCTCTCCCGGTCCCGGTTCGCCCTCCGAAGCCGGGGTCTGCATCGAGCTGATCCGCTGGTGCGGGGAGAAAACCAAGCCGATGTTCGGCGTCTGCCTGGGCCACCAGGCTCTGGCGGAGGCATACGGGGGAACGGTGACCCACGCCCCCGAGCTCATGCATGGCAAGACCTCGCTGGTCCAGCATGAAGGCGGCAGCGTTTTCGCTGGCCTGCCCTCTCCGGTGACGGCCACGCGCTACCATTCCCTCGCCGCTGTCCGCGACACGATTCCCGAGATCCTCGAGGTGACGGCGGAAACAGCCACTGGCGTCGTGATGGGACTGCAGCACCGCACCGCGCCGCTGTGCGGCGTTCAGTTCCACCCGGAATCCGTGCTGACCGAGGGCGGCTACCAGATGCTGGGCAACTGGCTCGAGTCGCTGGGCATGAAGGGTGCCGCCGCGCGGGCAGCCAAGCTCAGCCCGCTCATCCAGCACTAGGCTGGCTGGCCGGGGGCATTGGTCAGTTGCGGATCAACCGCGCGGGTGCGCCTGCGTCGGCAGGGTGAGGATCTCTGCTCCGTCGCTGGTGATCGCGATCGTGTGCTCACTGTGTGCTGTCCGGCAGCCTGTCGCACTTCGGAGCGTCCAGCCGTCGGCGTCAGTGGTGAGTTCAGCGGTGTCGGCCATGACCCATGGCTCCAGGGCGAGCAGCAGACCGGGCCGCAGCTTGTAACCGCGGCCTGGCCGTCCGGTGTTGGGAACGTGCGGGTCCTGGTGCATCGTCGATCCGATGCCATGGCCTCCGAATTCGGTGTTGACCGGATACCCCGCCTCGCTGAGGACCGTGCCGATGGCGTGGGAGATGTCGCCGATGCGGGCCCCCGGTCGGGCAGCGGCGATCCCTGCGCTCAATGCGCGTTCGGTCGCGCTGATCATCGCCACGCTCTCCGGGGGCTGTGACTCGCCCACGATGAAGCTGATGGCAGCGTCCGCAGCGACTCCTCTTTTGGAGACGGCGAGGTCCAGCGTCAGCAGGTCGCCGTCGGCAAGCGCGTAGTCGCGGGGCAGTCCGTGGAGCACGGCGTCGTTGACTCCCGTACAGATGTAGTGCCCGAACGGCCCGCGTCCGAAGGATGGCGCATAGTCGATGTAGCAGGACTGCGCTCCGGCCTCGGCAATCATGGCCTCGGCCCACCGGTCGATCTCCAGCAGGTTCGTGCCGACTGCGCTGCGGCTCTTCAGCGCCTGCAGGATGTCAGCGACCAGGGCGCCTGTCTCTTGTGCCCGGGCCAGCTCGGCAGGGTTCAGGATTTCGATCATGCGGCGCCTTCCTCATGCGTTCGGTCGCGGGCTACTTGGTCTTCGTCGGCGTGGGCGTGGGCGTCGGCGTGGGGACCGGAGCCGGGGCTACTGCAACTGTCACCGTGATGACCTGCCCCTGTTCGACCAGTGAGTTCAGCGGGTCACTCTGGCCGGTCACCTTACCGGGCTGGACCTGGGAATTCTCCACTTCACGGATGTCGGCCGTCAGTCCGAGCGCCTTGAGCGCCGCCTCGGCCTCGGCACGGGTCATGCCGCGAAGCTCCGGCATGGCCACCTTGCCCGTGGACACCAGAATCTCGACGGTGCTCCCCACTGCCACCTGCTGGCCCGGCGCCGGCTTGGTGGTGATTACCAGGCCCGCCGGAACAGTGGCGCTGTTGGCCATGGTGGTGGACGGCGCGCCAACCAGTCCTGCTTGCCGCAGGATGTCCCGGGCTGCCGCCTCAGTCCGCCCCGGCAGCGTCTCCGGAATCTTGACGGCACTGGGGCCTGCCGAAATATTCAGGACCACCTCCGAGTTCGGTTCCAGCGATGATCCGGCAGGCGGCGCGGTGCCGATGGCGGTGCCCTTCGCGATCGAGTCGTGCTGTACACGCTTGATCTGGGGCCGCAGCTTGGCGTCGTAAAGCGTCTGCAGCGCCTCGGATTCGGAGAGCTTCTCCACGGAGGGAATGGCGACGCGCAAGGGTGCAGCAGGCGGCTGGTTGAGGAAGTTGTAGAACCACAGGCCGCCGCCGGCCAGCACCAGGAGGGTAAAGATCACGAACGTCGTGATCCAGGCCCGACGGCGGGACTTCTGTAAGCCTGACCGTTCCCGTTCGCGGGGCAACCCCAGCGGAAGCTCGTCGTGGTCAGCCGTCTCGTATACCGCCGCGGCTTCGGCCGGCAGCACGGACTCGTCGTCGGTGTCCCGGGAACGTCGCAGCCGGCCAGCGGGGGCGTCGTCGAGGAAACTGGCCCCGGTCATGGAAAACGCTGCCGTGGGCGGCGTGCGGTGCGGCTCGGGAATGTCATTCGGGTCCGTCGGCGCTTCGCTTGGCGACAACGCCGGAACGGCAATCCCGTTCTTCGCGGCCCGCAGGGCACGACGGAAGGCCGCGGCGTCCTGGAAGCGGTCGGCGCGGTCCTTCTGCAGGGCTTTTTCCAGCACGCTGTCCAGCGCTTCGGAAACGTCCGGGTTGAACTTGCTGGGCGGTTGGGGCTTCTCGCGGACGTGCTGGTAGGCCACGGAAACGGGGCTTTCACCCACGAACGGCGGGCGTCCGGTGAGCGTTTCGTACAGCAGGCAGCCTGCCGAGTACAGGTCGCTGCGCGCATCCACCGCCTCGCCGCGTGCCTGCTCCGGCGACAGATACTGCGCGGTGCCCACCACGGCCTGGGTCTGGGTCATCGTGGCGGAGGAATCGGCTACCGCGCGGGCAATGCCGAAGTCCATGACCTTGACCATGTCCGAGTTCTCGCAGTACATCACGTTCGCCGGCTTAATGTCCCGGTGCACGATGCCGGCCTTGTGGCTGTACTCGAGTGCCGAGAGGACGCCCAGCGTGTACTCCACCGCCTGCTCAATGGTGATGTCGCTGGCCCTGATCAGGTCCCGGAGGGTCTTGCCCGCCACGAACTCCATGACGATGTAAGGAACCCGGACCTGGTCATGCGCGTCGCCCGGCACAGTGTGCTCGCCCGTGTCGTAGATGGCCACGATCGACGGATGGTTCAGGGCTGCGACGGCCTTGGCCTCGCGCTTGAACCTGGCCTGGAACTGAGGGTCCCGGGCCAGGTCGGGACGGAGCAGCTTGACCGCCACAGTCCGGCCGAGGCGGGTGTCCAGGCCACGGTGCACGTCGGCCATGCCCCCGCGGCCGATGAGTTCGCCAAGTTCGTAGCGTCCGTTCAGGACGCGCTGACTTGTCACCGGGACCTTGTCTTCCCGGTGTGACGGAGTTCGTGGCGTGGTCACGGCTTATCGTCCGGTCGGCGAACTGCTTGGCGTTGGCGTGGAAGTGGGCGTGGGGATCAGCGCCTGGGACAGGTGGTAGGTCACGACCGATCCGGCGTCGACCTCCCGGCCGCTTTCGGGCTCCGAGCGGACAAACGTTCCGGCGTCCTGGTCCGGCTCGCCGGGCTCATCGGCTCCCTTTTGCCAGCGCAGACCGGCCTTCTCGATGGCTGACTGGACTTCGGACTCGCTGCTGCCCGTGCTGATGTCCGGGACGGCGATCTGCTTCGGCCCCTTGGAATACGTGACCTTGACGGTGTCGCCTGCCTGAAGCGGGCCGGACGGGTTGAGGTCCGTGACCGTTCCGGGCGTGGCCGGGTTGAAGACTTCCTCGCCGTTTACCTTGAGGCCGAGCGCGATCAGTTCGGTGCGGACCTCGTTGTACTGCTTGCCGAGGTATGCGTCCGGAATGACGTTGATGGCTGCGGGGGTGGACTGCGTGGGTGTCGGTGTAGGCGTCGGCGTCGGAGTTTGCGTCGTCGGCGTAGGCGTGGGAGTGGAACTGGTGCTCACGCTGCGGCTGGGTGTGCTCGACGTGCTGGCTGCCGGGCTCTGGCCCGGGAACAGGAAGCCCGCCTGGCTCAGGAGAATACCTGCGACGGCGAACAGCACCAGCAGGATCAGGGCGATCAGCGGCCACGTCCACGGGCTGCGCTTCCGGCGCTCGGGCTCATCGGCGGGGTCGCTGTCGTACGGCTCCGCGTACTGGACCTCGTCCTGGTCCCAGCTGCGCTCGGCGGCCAGGGCATCGGCACGGGACAGCGTGCTCCCCGCGCGGGTGGGGGCAGCATCCGAGGCGTTCCCGGCGGCAGCAGCAGCGGCTCCGCCGGCGGCAGCGCCTGCGGCCGCTGCACCCAGCACAGGCAGCGCCGAAGTTGCCGTCGTCGAGCTTTGCTCCGAACCGATCACGCCGGTGGGCGCCGTGGCGACGTTCACCGGGGCCGTCATGGCGCCGGTGGCCGCCTCGTACAGCAGCATCCCGGGGACGGCAGCGTGCGCCGCAGCGATGTCGCCGTTGCGGATCGCCTCTGCCGCCTCGGCCAGTTTGATGGCGTTGGCCGGGCGGTTTTTCGGGTCCTTGGCCAGCATGGACATCAGGAGGGCCCGGACCGGCCTGGGGAGCGACTCCGGCAGGGGCGGCGGGGCGTCGTTGACCTGGGCCAGTGCGATGGCAATCTGGGATTCGCCGGAGAACGGCCGGTGGCCGGTGAGGCACTCGTAGCCGATCACACCGAGGGAGTAGATGTCCGAAGCGCCGGTGGCGGTCTGGCCGGTGGCCTGTTCCGGGGCGAGGTACTGGGCCGTGCCCATGACCTGGCCGGTCTGCGTCAGCGGCACCTGGTCTGCGAGGCGCGCAATACCGAAGTCGGTGACCTTGACCCGTCCGTCGGGGGTGATCAGCAGGTTTCCGGGCTTGACGTCGCGGTGCACCAGGCCCTGGGCATGGGCCACGGAGAGGGCCCGCGCCGTCTGCGCCATGATGGACAGCGTCCGGTCCGGCGAGAGGACCTGTTCGTGTTCGATGATGCTGCTCAGCGGCTGGCCGGGGACCAGCTCCATTACCAGGTAGGCGGAGCCTTCCTCTTCGCCGTAGTCGAAGACGTTGGCGATGCCCACGTGGTTGAGGAGGGCGGTGTGGCGGGCTTCGGCGCGGAACCGCTGGAGGAAGCCGGGATCGCCCGTGTACTCCTCTTTGAGTACCTTGATGGCCACGATCCGGCCCAGGATGAGGTCCTTGGCCTTCCAGACTTCACCCATGCCGCCGATCGCAATACGCGTGGTCAACTGGAATCTGCCGCCGAGGGTGATTCCCGATGTAGGCCTCACTTATTCAACACCGCCTCAAAAATCTTCTTTGCGTTCGGACTGGTTAGCTGTGCTCCGGTAGTGATGTCTACGCCCTGCATGACGACGGTGACGGACACTTGCGGATCATTAGCCGGGGCAAACCCCGTAAACCAAGAATTGTTCAGGCCGTTCCCCAGCTCGGCCGTGCCGGTCTTGCCGGCCACCTGGACACCGGGAACGCCAGCGGCCGAGGCGATGCCCTCGCTGACCACGCTGGTCATCCATTGGGTGATCTGGCCGGCAATCTCCGGCGTCGTGGACGTCCGCAAAGCCACCGGCTTCGGTTCGTCAAGCACCCGGAGGTCGGGGGAACGGACGGCCTTGATGAGGTTCGGAGCCATCTGCACTCCGCCGTTGGCAATGGCCGAGGTCATCAGCGCGATCTGCAGCGGCGTTGCGCGGACGTCGCGCTGGCCGATGGCGGACTGGGCCAGGCCGGCCGCGTCGAGGTCCGAGGGGAAAATACTCTTGGCGTAGTCCAGCTTGAGCTGGTCGCCCAGCCCGGAGTTGAATCCGAACTTGCTGGCCTGCTGGGCAATCGCGTTTTCCCCGAGGTCGCGGGCAATACTGGCGAAGGGTGTGTTGCAGGACTGCTGCAGCGCGAACGCGAAGCTGGCCGTGTTACGGGTGTAGCAGTTGCCACCGGCGTAGTTGGGCAGCTGGTACTGGATGCCCGGAAAGCTCATTTGCGCCGGGTTGGGCAGCACGCTGTCTGCGTTGTACTTGCCGGAGTTCAGGGCTGCTGCCGTGTCCACCAGCTTGAAAACCGAGCCGGGTGCCAGCAGGGCGCCAGTGGGTCCGCTGACCGAGGGGTTCAGGTTGACGCCCGGGACCTTGATGGCCTGGTTGTACGCAGCCTGCTCCTTGGCAACGTCCTGGGTGGCGATGAGGTTGGGATCGTAGGACGGCTTGCTGACCATGGCCAGGATGTTGCCAGTCTTCGGATCCGTGACGACGATCGAGCCACGCTGGCCGTCCGGAATGAGGTCGTACGCCAGCTTCTGGATCTTCGGGTCAATGGTTAGCTCGACGGAGGCACCCTTGGGTTGGTTGCCTAGGAAGAGCTGCCCGATCCGGTCGAAGAACAGTTGGTCGGAACTTCCGGCCAGCTGGGAATCCATGGCACTTTCGAGGCCGGTGACGCCATAGCTCCGGGAAAAGTATCCCGTCAGCCCGGCATACAACTCGGGCTGGTTGTACTTCCGCTGGAACTTGCAGGATTCATTGCCCGGCACGGATTCGGCGATGGCGGAACCGCCCACGATGATCGCGCCGCGGTCGTTGCAGTAGTTCTGCAGGATGGCCCGCCGGTTCCACGGGTTGGCCTTGAGCTCGTCCGCGCCCACCACCTGGACGTAGCTGATCGCACCGAAAATCAGGGCGAACATGGCGATCGCGGCGATCCACGAATGTCGAATGGCCTGGTTCACAGGTGTTTCACCGCCTCGGTGGGAGTGTCTGGGAGGGTCTGGGTGGTGTTCCGGTCCTGCCGGCCGCCTGCTGCGGTCATCGGCTTCTGCGCCTCCGGAGTCCGGCCGGGCTGCATCGGTGTGGTGTCTACCGGGCCCCGGGCCGAGTGCGAGATCATCAGCAGCAGGCCCACGATGATCCAGTTGGCCAGCAGTGAGGACCCACCCGCGGCCAGGAACGGCGTGGTGAGGCCGGTCAGCGGGATCAGCCGCGTGACGCCTCCGATCACGACGAAGCACTGCAGCGCCACCGCGAAGGAGAGGCCGCAGGCGAGGAGTTTCCCGAAGGCGTCGCGGGTGCCGAGCGCCGCACGGAAACCGCGGGTGAAGAGCAGCAGGTACATCATCACGATGGCGAAGAGGCCAATCAGGCCCAGTTCCTCGCCGAAGGAGGCGATGATCATGTCACTGTTGGCGAACGGCACCAGGTTGGGGCGCCCCTGTCCGAGGCCGGTGCCCACGAGCCCGCCGCTGGCCATGCCGAACAGGCCCTCCACGATCTGGCCGCTGCCGCCGGGGGAACGCCCGAAGACTTCCTCGGTGAAGGCATTGAGCCAGCTGTCGATGCGCAGGGCAACGTGCTCAAACACCTTGGACGCCACGAAGCCGCCACCGAGGAGCAGGGCCACACCGATGACCACCCAGCTGATGCGGCTGGTAGCCACGTAGATCATTACGATGAACAGGCCAAAGAACAGTACGGATGAGCCGAGGTCGCGCTGGAAGATGAGCACGCCAATACTCACGAGCCAGGCTGTGATCATGGGTCCCATGTCCTTGAACCTCGGGAACTGCATGGGGCCGATCTTGCGTCCGGCCAGCATGATGAGGTCCCGGTTGGAGGAAAGATAACCGGCAAAGAATACGGCCAGGGTGATCTTGGCGACCTCACCCGGCTGGAACGTCATGGGACCGAGGCGGATCCAGACCCGGGCCCCGAGGATTTCACCGGCAGAGATGCCCGGCACCAGCGGCAGAATCAGGAGCAGGGCACTGGCGGCCAGGGAAATGTAGGTAAAGCGGCGCAGGACGCGGTGATCCTTAAGGAACCAGATCACGGCGATGGCCACGGCCATGGCGATGACGGTCCAGCGCAGCTGGTTGTTGCCGGTGTCCTCACCGGGCGCGTCGAGTCGGTGGATCATCGCCAGGCCCAGACCGTTGAGTGTGATCACCAGCGGAAGTATTACCGGGTCAGCATATTTCGCGCGGAGCCGCAGAACCACGTGGAACACGAGTGCCGCGACGGCGAACAGGCTGGACTGGAACCAGAAGTCCGTGTCCAGTGAGGTCTGTTCATCGATGCTGATCAGCGCGTTGGCTCCGATGCTCACGGAAAGGGCGAGCACAAGCAACAGCAGTTCCACGTTGCGCCGGGGTTTGGGCATGGTGTCGGCGTGGCTCATTGGCCCCCCTCACAGGTTGCGGTTGGGGTGGGCACTGCCGAGGCTCCGGCTGTTGCGGTCGGCGATGCCGTGGGTTTGGGGGTCGAGGTCGCCTTTGGCGATGCCGTGGTTGTCGGTTTCGGCGTCGCGGTTGCCTTGGCCGTTCCCGTGGCTGTCGCCGTTGCCTTCGCCGAGGCCGAAGCCGAAGGCGTGGGGGTCGGCGACGGGGTCAGGCATTCGTCCGACGGCGCCGTGCTGCCGGTACGCTCCAGGTTCTTGACGATCCGCTGGGCGTCGTAGAGGTCGCGGGCGGGGACCGTCTGACGGACCCGCTGCTGGGAGAACTGGGGGAGCGAATCCATTCGGATGTCCGTGACAGCTTCCAGGGTGGAGAGCTGAATGGGCCCGAGCCGCTGGGAGACGCCGTTGTAAATGGCCACCCGCTGGTCGAACTCACCGATGTAGTAGCGGGTCTGGGTCCATGCATACCCCAGCCACAGGCCGACGGCGAGGATCACGAGTGCCGCGCCTGCGATTCCCAGGGTGAGCCAGCGGCGCGGACGCCTGGCGGGCGGGAATTCCTCTGCCTCCTCGCGGGCCTGGTCCGATTTGTGGGTCAGGACCGTGGCTGCGCGGCGCGCGACAGTCCGGCCGGCAATGGTGGGGATGGAACCGGTTTCGGCCGCAGCAACAGCTGCGCCGACGAGGATGTGCGGCCGGGAGGACAGCTCCTCGCGAAGCACTTCGGCGGACAGATGTTCACCCAGGTGGGGATCGGTGCTGGTTGCCGGTTCGCTCGACGGCGGGTTGCCGGTGCCATCTCCTGCCCCGTCAGGCTCGGATACTGCCGCCGCGGGTGATGCGGCGGGTGGGATGGGTGGAAGCGCGGAGCCTGGCTTTTCGTCAGCCGGGCCGGAATCAACCGGCACCGCATCCGGGATATCTGAGGTCTGCTTCCCGACTGCCCCGGCGGCCGGTTCGGCAACAGAGGCAGCAGAAGCTTCAGCCGGGGCAGCAGCCTTGGTGCCGGTTATGGCCTCCGGCTGCCCGGCGTCAGGAACGATGTCGACGGCGGCCGTGCTCACGTCGTCGGGCGTTTCCTCCACGATTTCCACCATGACCACGGTGACGTTGTCCGGTGCGCCTGCCTCCAGGGTGAGATCGACGAGCGTCTCGACGCATTCGCGGAGATCCGGCGTTTCCCGCACGGTGCGTTCCACGACGTGGCCGGCAACGTAGTTCAGGCCGTCCGAGCAGAGCAGCCAGCGCTCCCCGGGCTGTACTTCGATGGTGGCGAGGTCCAGTTCGGGGCTCGCGTCCACATCGCCGAGGACGCGCATCAGGACGTTCTTGTGCGGATGGGTTTCGGCCTCTTCGGGGCGTAGTCTGCCCTCGTCGATAAGGCGCTGAACGAATGTGTGGTCCACGCTGATCTGTTCGAATTCGCCGTCTCGCAGCCGGTAGGCACGGGAGTCGCCAATGTGGGCGAAATGAAGCTTGCCCTCGGCCAGCAGCAGGGCGGTCACGGTGGTGCCCATGCCCGCGAGCTTGGGATTGATGTGGACGAGTTCCGAGAGCAGCGAGTTGGCGGTCTGGATTTCGTCGGCGAGCACGGTGCCGGCGTCGTCGTCGTAATCATCGGTGTCCAGATGGATCATGTCCAGAACGGTGGCGGCGGAAGCAACGTCGCCGCCGGCGTGGCCTCCCATGCCGTCCGCCACGACGGCGAGGTGCCGGCCCACGTAAGCGGAGTCGTCGTTCTTGGCGCGGATGCGGCCGACGTCAGATCGCGCTGCATAGCGCAGGATCAGGGGCCGGGGCGAGGCTGGCACCTCGCCTGCGGGCATGTCCGGAGCGGCCATGGCTACGGCCTCAATTCAATGACCGTCTTGCCGATTCTCACGGGTACACCAAGGTCCACGGGCAGGGCCCTGGTGAGCTGCTGTTCGGCCAGATAGGTGCCGTTGGTGGAGCCGAGGTCCTCGATGAACCACCGGCTTCCCTGTGGAAAGAGCCGGGCGTGCCTGCCGGAAGCGTAGTCGTCCTCAAGAACCAGTGTGGCCTCCTGCGCGCGCCCCAGCAGGATGGGGCTGGCAGCCAATGGGACCGTGCGGCCCTTGAGTGGGCCTTCGGTCACCACCAGCTGGCGGGCATGCTGCTTGGCGGGAGCGGGCGCCGGCTCTGCCAGTTCGGGGTTCTTCCGCACCTGCCTGGCCGTGGGGGCGCCAGTGGCGGCCTTGCGGCCGATCATGAGGTCGCGGCGCATGGCTGAGACGATGCTGAAGATGAGTACCCAGAGAAGAAGCAGGAATCCAAAGCGCAGGGCGGTTATGGTCAGTTCGCTCATGGGCGGCCGCCGGTGTTGGCGGGCAGGAGGCGGAAGATAATTTTGGTCCGTCCCATCGTGATGGTGGAGCCGTCGGTGAGTTCGATGCTGCCGGCCACTTTGTGTCCGTTGACGTAGCTGCCGTTGGTGGAGCCCAGATCGACGGCGGTGGTGGTGCCGCTGTGGGTCTGGATTTCCAGATGCCGGCGGGAGACTCCGGTGTCGTCCACCAGGATGTCAGCCTCTGATGAACGGCCCAGGACGACTGAGGGCGCATTGAGTGAATACCGCTGGCCGTCGATGTCCAGGACGGGCTGCAGCCGGACTGGCTGGCGGTTTGGCGCTGCCGGGACGTTTGCCCGCGGGGCGGCCGGCGCTGAACCGGAGGACTTTTCGGTTTTTGACGTGATCTCGAAGTCGCCGGCCCGGTGGGATTCGTCCCGGCGGAACGAGATGCGGACCGGGCCCTGCAGCGTGTATCCCTGGCTGCGGACGTGGTTAATAACGACGTCGCAGAGTTCCTCGGCCAGTGGGGTTCCCCATTCCTGGGCGCGCTGAAAATCCTCGTCACTCAGGAGCACATCGAAGACGTTGGGCACCAAGGTGCGTCCGGCAGCGATGGTGATGGCCTTATGGTCCACTTCCCGGCGCAGGCGGCTCGCGATTTCCACGGGCTCAACCTGGGCTTTGGAGCCGGTGGAGAAGACGCCGCGGACCGCCTTTTCAATGCCGCGTTCGACTTTGTCCAGCAAACCCATGGTCCTCTCCTTTCCTTGCTGCTGAGGGACAGTACGTCCCGAGGAACTCATTCTGGCAATGCAGTCACAACAAAACACCGTGCCCGCCGGAAGCGGGCCCTTATGTATCCGATACTACTTGCCACGTCTGGGAATGACCTTAATCCACAACGCGCCGGGTACCCGATTCGTTCACTTCTCCCCGGTGGTTGTGGGCGCGATCACAGGCTGGAATCTGCGCACACGGACGCCTTGATGGCCTCGCAACGGCCGACTGTGCCGGCGCAGATCGTGGCTGCAGGGCGGCCGAAAGCCCCGATTAGGAATTTGCGGTGAGTGTCCGTTATGCTTGATCTCGCTGCTTTTACGAGGTTGCAAGCCGGATTCCGGCTGGGCCAAGTGGAAGAAGTTGCGCGCGAGTGGCGGAACGGCAGACGCGCTGGCTTCAGGTGCCAGTGTCCGAAAGGGCGTGGGGGTTCAAATCCCCCCTCGCGCACGCATCAGAACCCCGGGAAATCGATGATTTCCCGGGGTTCTTTCTTGTTTGAGGGACTGTGTAGCCCTGAGCCCGCTACCCCAAAACGCCGCTGGGCGGGTGCCGGAATCCCGACACCCGCCCAAAGCTTCATTCGAACGGCCCCGTCCCACCAATGCGGGACGATCAATGAGTATTGCTGCACTACTTCGCCGTAGACGGCTCCAGCGGTGTTGCGACGGCGGCCGGTGCCTTCTCGGCGACCTCGGAGACGGGCTTCCGCTCCTTGAGGAAGTACACCAGGATGGCTGCCAGCGTTGACGCCGCGGCCAGGGCGAAGAGGCCGGGAACCACGCTGCCGGTCTGCTCCTTGATGATGCCGAATCCGAACGGTGCCACGAAACCGCCGAGGTTGCCCAGCGAGTTGATGATGGCAATTGCGGGGGCCAGGACCAGCGGGTGCAGAGCGGACTGGGGGATGGTCCAGAACAGCGGCGACGCGCTCTTGAAGCCCATGGCCGCGACGGCGAGGAACACCAAGGCAAGGACCGGGGAAGCAACGGCTGCGGCGAGGGTGCCGACGGCGGCCACAAGGAGTGCGGCGACCAGCAGCGGGCGCTTGGACTTTGCCTTGTCCTGCCACTTGGCGGCGAAGTACATGGCGAAGACGGCACACACCCACGGGATAGAGGAGAGGAAGCCGACGCTGAGGTCCGTGGTGCCGGGAATCTGCTTGACGATGGTCGGCAGCCAGAACGTGTTCGCGTAGATAGAGAGCTGCACCGAGAAGTAGATGCCGCACAGCAGGAGAATCTGAGGGTTCAGGAGCATCTTCCAGCGGTTGACCTTGCCGCCGTCGGCCTCGGCGTGCTGGGTGTCCTCGTGGGCGATCTCTGCGTTCAGAGCCGACTTTTCGCCGGCCGTTAGCCACTTGGCATCCTGGACCTTGGCGTCGAGGAAGAAGAATACGATGATGCCGACGGCGACGGAGAGCACGCCTTCAAAGCCGAACAGCAACTGCCAGCCGCGCAGGCCCAGGACGTCGTGCAGGCTCAGGAGCAGGCCTGCGATGGGGCCCGACAGGGCGGCTGCCACCGACGATCCGGCGATGAAGACGGCAGTCGCCTTGCCCCGCTGGCCAGCGGGGACCCAGCGGGCGAAGTAGAAGATGACGGCCGGGAAGAAGCCGGCTTCGGCAGCGCCAAGCAGGAACCGCAAGACGTAGAACATCATCTCGTTCTGCACAAAAGTCATCAGGAAGGACACGATGCCCCAGCTGACCATGATCCGGGTCAGCCAGATCTTGGCGCCGTACTTTTCCATCATTACGTTGCTGGGAAGCTCGAAAATGGCATAGGCGATGAAGAACAGCCCGGCGCCGAAGCCGTAGGCTGCGGCGCCGATGCCGACGTCAGCCTGCAGATGGTCCTGGGCGTAGCCGATGTTGGACCTGTTCAACTGGTTGCACACGAGCATGACCAGCATGATGGGCAGCACGCGCCGGAAAAACTTCTTCATGGCCGAAGCCAGATCCGTGACAGCGGTGTCTACAGACTGCATGGGGGAATCCTCTTTGATAGATCAGCAAGATCACGCTGCGGGGGTTACGTGGGCAGCCCGTTGTGGTCCTCGCCACAGCACGCGTTAACTGTAAACAGTCGGTTTCATGCCCGTCCAACACACATATTGCATGGCGTGATACCCGCAGGAACTACTGCGGCATCCTCGCTGATCACAGCACCGCCGTCAGGACGCTGCCGGTGCTGATGTATGAACGCAGGTTCGCGAGGGTCAGTTCGGCCATATCGGCCCGAGTCTCGTGGGTGCCGCTCCCCAGGTGGGGTAGGAGGACGACGTTGTCGAGGCTGAGGAGGTCCTCTGGAACCTTCGGCTCGTCCGCGAAAACATCCAGCCCTGCGCCAGCCAGCCGGCCGGCCAGAAGGGCAGCCACGAGGGCTTCCTCATCCACGACGGAGCCCCTGGCGATGTTGATCAAGTAGCCCTCGGGTCCCAGTGCGTGGATGACGTCGGCGCCCACCAGCTTGGCTGAGCCTGGACCTCCCGCGGCAGCCACGATCAGCACATCGCAGCCGGCGGCCAGCTCAACGGGGGAAGCCGCATACGGGTATGCGACGTCGTCCAACGGATTGCGGCTGTGGTAGCTGATGTCGCAGTCGAAGCCTTCCAGCCGGCGTGCGATGACCCGTCCGATTCGGCCCAGGCCCAGGATCCCCACTTTCCTGCCGCTGGCCTTGGTGGCCAGCGGGAAGTTGCCCTTCGCGAGCCAGTCGCCGCGGCGGACGTAGCGGTCAGCCGTGCTGACTTTGCGCAGCACGTCCAGATAAAGGGCGACGGCGATATCCGCCACGCAGTCATTGAGGACATCTGGCGTGTTGCTGACGGTGATGCCACGTTCGGCAGCCTGGGCAACGTCAGTGGTGTCATAGCCGACGCCGAAATTGATGACGGCGCGCAGGTTGGGCAGAGCGCTCATCAGGTCCGCCCCGGCGCCGAACTTCCCGGACGTCACGACGACTTCGAAGGCCCGGCCGTGCACCCGCAGGAACTCCTCCTGCCCGGCGGGGTCATCGGGGAACCGGACGGCTCCATATTCTTCCGTGATTGATTCTTGGACGGTTGGCATGAGGGGTCCGACCTGCAGGACGGCGATGCTCTTCATATCTGCACCCTAAGGATTTCGATTCATACAGGTCCAACATGTAAATGGCATGGATCGATGCCCGGAGTGAATTGATACGCCCTCGCCTGCGGAATCACGCGGATTTCCGGATCACGAGGTGGCCGTCACAGGGCCCTAGTGCGGCCTTGGCCGTCCTGCACGCGCCGCTGATGCCCGGCCAAATCCTTGTGGACCCCCTGGACCTCAATTAGCTTGAGTCCAGCGCGGCCCCAAGCACCTGATCCCCATGGGCAGTTCCACCAGCGCAGGACCAGCCGCTGCCGCAATCACCCGATCCGGAGGAAATACAATGACGTCTTCTTCAAAGCTTCCTTTTGCCGCAGCCATGCTCAAGTGGCCGGCACTCGCCTCCGTCGCAGTGCTGGGCCTGAGCGGCTGCTCAGTGGCCAACTCCGACGCAGCCGCCCCCTCCTCGAACACGGTGCGCGTGGTCCTCGGACAGGAACCGCCCACCCTGGAAGCCTGTGAGTCGAACCTGACCTCCACCGGCGTTGTGGTGCGCTCGAACGTCACCGAGCCACTGATTGAAAGGAACCCCAAGACGGGCGAACTCGAACCGAAGCTCGCCACCGAATGGAAAGCCACGAGCCCTACCGAGTGGACGCTGAAGCTGCGTGAAGGCGTGAAGTTCCAGGACGGCACGCCGTTCAACGCCGAAGCTGCCGCCTTCACCATCAACAGGGCAGTCAACTCCAAGCTCGGCTGCAACGTGGAGGGCTACGTGTTCGGCGATGCCGACCTCAAAGTGAAGGCCGTGGACGCCACCACGCTGACCGTCTCCACTCCCGCACCCGATCCCATCCTGCCGCTGCGCCTTTCTTTCCTCGAGGTGGTTCCGACGTCGACCAGCACCACCGAGAAGGTCCGCGAACCGATCGGCACGGGCCCCTACAAGATCGAGCAGTGGGACGCAGGGCAGAAGATCACGCTCTCCACCTGGGACGGCTACTGGGGCGACAAACCCGCCTACGCCAAGGCCGAATACCAGTGGCGCTCCGAAAGCTCCGTGCGGGCCGCCATGATCACCAGCGGCGAGGCCGACATTGCCATGGGCCTCAGCCCGGACGACAACATCGGTGATCTTGGCGTCGACTACCCCAACAACGAAACAGTTGCCCTGCGCCTTGACGGAAATGTCGCCCCGCTCAATGACATCCGTGTCCGCCAGGCCATCAACTACGCCATCGACAAAGAGGGAATCGTGAACTCCCTCTACCAAGGCAAGCACAAGGTGGCTGCGCAGCTGGTTCCCGAGGGCATCGTGGGCCACAACTCCGCGCTGAAAGGCTGGCCATTCGACCTGGTCAAGGCCAAGTCCCTCGTTGCCGAGGCCAAGGCCGACGGCGTGGACACTTCCAAGCAGATCTCGCTGGTGGTCCGCAGCGCCCAGTTCCCCAAGATCACTGAACTCGGCCAGGTCCTGCAGGAGCAGCTCAGCCAGGCCGGCCTCAACGTCAAGCTCAAGATGCTCGAGACCAGCCAGCACCTGACCTACCAGGTCCGTCCCTTCGCCAAGGGCGAAGGCGCAGTGGCGCTGATGACCCAGCACGGCAACCAGGCCGGCGACGCAGCCTTCACCGTGGACCAGTACATGCTGTCCACCGGCGCCCAGAGCTACTTCGGTACCCCCGAGTTTGACGCCATGATCAAGAAGGCCGATGCGGCGTCCGGCAGCGAGCGGAAGAAGGACTTCGAGGAGATCTTCGCCTACCAGAACGACAAGATTGTGCAGTTCGCAAACATCTCGCACCAGACCGGCATCATCGGCAAGGCCAAGTCCGTGAACTACACGCCCAACTCGTCCAGCGGCGATGAGCTGCGTGTTTCGGAAATGACGCCGGCAAGCTAGCCCGGACGTCCGGGAGAGAAGGACAGCCATGCTGATCTACTTGAGAAAGCGGATTGTCTCCAGCGCGCTGCCGCTGGTGGTGGTGATCGTCGGGGTGTTCGCCCTGGCCAGGATGACGGGAAATCCCGCCAGCCTTTACCTGCCCCTGAACGCAACCCAACAGATGCGCGACGACTTCAGCGCGCGCAACGGCCTGGACCAGCCGCTGCTGGTACAGATGGCCGAGTACTTCGGTGGGGTGTTCCGCCTCGATTTCGGGCACTCATTGCGCACCGGGCAGGACGCCGCCGCCATGGCACTTCGCGCCTTCCCCGCCACCCTGCAGCTGGCCACCACCACCATGGTGCTGGCCGTGCTGCTGGCACTCGTGGTGGGGTGCTGGGCCGCGTTGAAGCCAAACGGCATCGCGGACCGGATCTCAAGTTTTGTCTCCATGGCTGCGGCTTCGATCCCGGACTTCTGGCTGGCCATCGTGGGTATCTGGGTGTTCGCCATCACCCTGGGCTGGCTGCCGACATCGGGTGTGTCGGGAGCCGGCTCCTGGGTGCTGCCCATCGCCACCCTGCTCCTGCGGCCATTCGGTGTGCTGGTCCAGATCGTCCGCGGCTCCATGGTGTCCGCGCTCTCGGAGCCCTACATCAAGCTGGCCCGCAGCCGCGGGGCCGGTGAGCTCCGGGTGGTCACTCACCACGCGCTGCGCAACGCGGCGGCCCCGGCGCTGACCGTGGCCGGCGACCTGACCGTGGGACTGGTCAACGGCGCCGTCGTGGTGGAGACCATCTTCGGCTGGCCTGGCATTGGAAAGCTCATGATCGATTCGATCCTGCAGCGCGACTTTGCCGTCCTGCAGGCAGCCGTCCTGCTCACCGCCGTCGCAATCTTCGCCCTGAATATCCTCATCGACATGGGCTATGCGCTACTGGACGCGCGCGTCCGTCCCATCACGGTAAAGGCTTAGGAGTAGCCATGCAGAGTTCATTGACTGAGGGGGCGGCCGCGGAGCAGCTGCCGGCGGATACCCAGCAACCAGAGGGCAGCAACAAAGCCGGCAAGGAAAGCAAGCAGGACGGGAAGCTGAACCTGTTCCGGCTCCTGCTCAAGGACCGCTTCGCCACCGTCTCGGCGGTGATCCTCGTGTTCGTTGGCCTGACTGCGATCCTGGGCCCCGCCCTGATGGGCGACCTGGCCACCAGACAGAACCTGTTGTTCGCCAACAAGGCACCGTTCACGTTTGCGCACGGCTGGGAGTACTTCCTCGGCAGCGATTCGCTCGGCCGGAGCATGCTGGCCCGGCTGGTGGTGGCCAGCCGCACCACCCTGTCGGTCGCCGTGCCCGCCGTGGCGGTCGCCCTGGTCATCGGTTCCCTGTGGGGTGTCTGGGCCGGCTACCACCGCGGCTGGCGGGAGAACGTCTCCATGCGCATCGCGGATGTCATCATGAGCTTCCCCTCCCTGCTGCTCGCCGTCGTCGTGCTTTATGTTTTCAGCCCCAGCGCCGCGAACATCGTGCTGATCCTGGCCCTCACCCGCCTTCCTATATATCTGCGCACCGCCCGCGCTGAATCGGCGGAGCTCCAGAGCCGGACGTTTGTGGATGCTGCCCGGACGTTCGGGGCCAAGCCCAGCGCCATCATCGTCCGGCACGTCATCCCGGTGGTACTGCCGACCCTGCTCACGCTGGCCACCCTCGAGTTCTGCTACGTGATGCTCGCCGAATCCTCGCTGAGCTTCCTTGGCATCGGAATCCAGCCGCCGGACGTCAGTTGGGGCCTCATGGTCTCCCAGGGCCGGCAGTACCTGCAGACCGCATGGTGGCTGTCCATCTTCCCCGGCGCCGCCATCGTGGTCACCACCATAGCCGCCAACGTCCTCGCCGCCTGGCTCCGAATCGCCACCGACCCGGCCCAGCGCTGGCGCCTGGCCCTTCCCCGCAAGCGGCTGATCGCCCGCATTCCAGTGAAGGAGACCCAGCCGTGAAAACAGCTGCCGAACAAGCGTCCAGCAAGTGCCCCGTCACCGCCGGCACGCCCGCCGTGCAGGCAAAAGCCCGCGACGTCGTCCTGCAGGTCCGCGACCTCGCCGTGGACATACGCACCCACCGCGGCACCGTCCGCGCCGTGAACAGCGTGCGATTCGAGGCCCGCGCCGGAGAAACCCTGGCCCTGCTCGGGGAATCCGGCTGCGGTAAATCCATGACAGCCAAGGCACTGGCCGGCATCATGGACCCTGTCTGCGACCTGGCCGACGGCCAGATCCTCCTCAACGGCACCGACCTCGCCGCCCTCAGCCCCAAGGAACGGCTCAAGTTCGCCGGCCCCGGCCTGGGCATCGTCTTCCAGGACGCCCTGACCGCATTGAACCCCGTATATACAGTAGGAACCCAGCTGGGCGAGGCCTTCCGCATCCACCGCGGCCTGAATGCAAAGCAGGCACGGCTTGAGGCGATCGACCTCATGAAGCGGGTGGGCATCCCCGAACCCGAATCACGGGTCAACTCCTACCCCCACCAGTTCTCCGGCGGCATGCGCCAGCGCATTCTCATCGCGATGGCCGTGGCCCTCAATCCGCGCTTGCTGATCGCCGATGAACCCACCACCGCGCTGGACGTCACCGTCCAGGCCCAGATCATGCAACTTCTCCGGACGCTGCGCGAAGAGGGCCAGATGGCCGTCATTCTCATCACCCACGACCTGGCGGTGGTCGCGGAGGAAGCGGACTCCGTGGCAGTGATGTATGCCGGCAACGTGGTGGAAAGCGGACCGGTGTCCGAGGTTTTCGCCGACCCCCGGCATCCCTATACAAAAGGGCTGCTCGAATCAGTGCCCGTCCACCTGGAGCGCGGCGCCCAGCTGAAATCCATCCCCGGCAGCCCGCCCGAGCTCCACCACATCCCGGCGGGCTGCGTCTACCAGTCGCGCTGCCCGCTGGTCCAGGACATCTGCCGGGCCGAGCGGCCCGCCCTGCGGGCAGTTGATAACTCACCCACACGCACCGCCGCCTGCCACTTCAGCGAGGAGATCACCAATGCCTGAGCCGCTTCTGGCCATTGACGGCCTGACCAAGACTTTCCACGTTGCCAAGAGCGCCAGCGGCAACACCCGGCTCAAGGCCCTGGACGGTATCCGCCTGACAGTGGGCCGCGGGGAAACGCTCGGCCTTGTCGGCGAGTCCGGCTGCGGCAAGTCCACCCTGGCGCGGACCCTGATGATGCTGGAAACGCCCGACGAAGGAACCGTGACGTTTGAAGGTACCAACCCGTTTGGTCTCCGCGGCAAGGAACTGCTGAACTGGCGGCGGCGGGTGCAGATGGTCTTCCAGGACCCCTTTGCCTCGCTGAACGCCCGCATGAACGCCGCCGACATCATCGCCGAACCATGGGCCACCCACCGCAGCCTGTATCCGACGTCGAGGGCACGCGACGCCCGGGTCCGCGAACTGCTGCACATGGTGGGGCTGCGTCCCTCCGATGCCCGCAAGTCGCCCCAGGAGTTCTCCGGCGGCCAGCGCCAGCGCATTGGCATCGCCCGGGCGTTGGCGCTCAACCCGGACGTCATCATCCTCGACGAGCCAGTGTCCGCCCTTGACCTTTCCGTCCAGGCGCAAGTCCTGAACCTGCTCAATGAGCTCCAGAAGGAACTTGGCGTTTCCTACATCTTCATCTCGCACGACCTGACGGTGGTCCGGCATGTGGCGGACCGGGTGGCCGTGATGTACCTCGGGCGCATCATCGAATCCGGCGCCACAGAGGAGGTCTTTGACCACCCCAAACATCCCTACACCGCGGCCCTGATGTCGGCGTCCCCCAAGCTGGACGTCAGCGGAACGCCGCGGGACAGGATCGTTCTCCGCGGCGAGCTGCCCTCGCCGCTGGATCCGCCGTCGGGCTGCCGCTTCCGGACCAGGTGCTGGAAGGCGCAGGACATCTGTGCCGAAGTACCGCCGGAACCGCAGGTTCTGGCGGCCCCCGACGGCACCCGGCACGTCGCGGAGTGCCACTTCCCGCTCGATTCCATCAAGGGGCTCACCGGCGCCGCGGCCACCGCCTTGTGACGGGTGCAGAGTACGCCGTCATCGCCGGGGAAGTTTCGGTATAAGCGTGCTGCTTATTGTGCAGCCGGCAATACTGCTGGTTCTGTAGCGGGACGGGCCACCAGGTTCACCAGGTCCTCGCCGCGGGCAAGCCGGGCGATATTGGCGGCAATGTCGTCCGCCCGGCGCTCGAACGTGATGCGCGCATGCCCGGAATGGTGCGGTGTGAGCACCGTATTCTGCAGTTCCGCAAAAGGCAGCTCGGCGGGCGGGACCGCGCCGTCCGCCGGCAAACCCCACCAGACGTCGATGCCGGCCCCGGCGATGCGCCCTTCCCTAAGCGCCGCGTAGAGCGCGGACTGGTCCACCACGGCGCCCCGCGCCACGTTGATGAGCAGTCCTGTTGCCTTCATGGCAGACAGTTCTGCTGCACCGATCATCCCCTTCGTACCGGCATCCAGCGGCACCGTGACCACGACGACGTCGGACGCGGCCAGCAGCTCATGGAGCTGCCCGTCCCCGCCCACCCAGTCGAGCCGGACGCCGTCAGGAAGGGAAGCTGCCGGGTTCCGCCGAACGGCCCGGACCTTCATCCCCAGCGAGCCCGCCACGCGGGCCACCTCGGCGCCGATGGAACCCAGGCCCACCAGCCCCAGCGTCAGGTCGGCAAGGATGGGATGGAAAGGCACGTCGGCGTCCGTGGCGATGGTTCGCCACTCTCCTCGCCGGAGCGCGCGCTCGGCAACGGCAGCGTTGCGCGACAGCATCAGGGTGACCATGAGGACATGCTCCGCGATGGGCCGCGCGTGGTGGAAGGTGTTGGCCACCAGGGCCGGGGGCGCCAGCCGGGGGAAGCAGATCTTGTCGTAGCCGGCGCCGGTGACGTGGACCAGGCGCACCCGGGAGGCCGTCTGGGCCTCCACGGGGCTGAGGGAGGAACAGACGACGACGTCGGCCCCCGCCAGCGCGTCAAGCCGGCGTTCCGGAGTCCAAGCCGCCGCCATATCCCAGTAGTGAGTGCCGCCGTCGGCCGTTAATTGGTCAGAAAAGCGGCTGATGATGGGGTCGGTGACCACAATCCTCAGGGATTCCATGGCCGACGAGCCAGCCCCCGCCGTCACCACCGGGGGCTTTGGAGCTCGTACGACGGGTGGAGCCGCTTCATATAGCCGGTGTCATCCCGGCTCCTGAGCCCGCACTCCAGGTACTGGCGGTGCAGGCGTTCCAGGGCGTCACGGTCGACTTCCACTCCGAGCCCAGGACCGGTGGGGACCTGCACGGCACCGTCCGTAAACGTGAACACGCCGTCGGCAATGACGTCCTCGGAGGAGTCCTTCCAAGGCCAATGCGTGTCGCACGCATAGTCGAGGTTGGGGGTGGCAGCCGCGAGGTGGACCATGGCGGCGAGGCTGATGCCCAGATGGGAGTTTGAGTGCATGGACAGTCCCAGGCCGAACGTCTCAGTGATGCCGGCGAGGGACTGGGTCCGCCGCAGGCCGCCCCAGAAGTGGTGGTCCGAGAGGATAACGTCGACGGCGCCGGCGGCCACGGCGGGGGCAACATCGGCGAAGCTGACCACGCACATGTTCGTTGCCAGGGGCATCCCTACCTCGCGGCGGACGGCCGCCATGCCTTCAATGCCCGGCGTCGGGTCTTCGAGGTACTCAAGGACCCCGTGCAGTTCCTTGCCCACCCGGATGGAGGTCTCCACCGTCCACGCGCCGTTGGGGTCGATGCGGAGCGGCATGCCGGGGAATTCAACCCTCAGCGCCTGGATGGCGGCAATCTCTTCCTCCGGCGGGAAGACGCCTGCCTTCAGCTTCAGCGCGCTGAAGCCGTAGCTGTCCACCATTGTCCGGGCTTGCTGAACAATTCCTGCGGGGTCCAGCGCGGCGTCCCAACTGTCGTCGGCCTGGCCCGGGTGACCTGCCCACTTGTAGAACAGGTAGCCGCTGAACTGGACGGACCCGCGGACGGCGCCTCCCAGCAGGTCGCTGACGGGCAGGCCCAGCAGCTTGCCCTGGATGTCCAGGGCGGCGACGTCGAAGGCGGACAGCACGCGGTCAGCGGTGCTCGAGCCCGTGACCATGCCGCCCATGCCGTGGCCGCCCTGGACGGTGTCCTGCTCCAGTGCCTGGGCGATCCTGCTGCGCAACGCGTTGATGTTGAACACGTCCGTCCCCGGCAGGACGGAGGCTGCCAACTGGAGGCGTGCGAGGTGGCCGGCATCGCCGTAGGTCTCGCCGAAGCCCGAGACGCCGGCGTCCGTCTGCACCTCGACGATGGCCCGCAGCGCGAACGGCTCGTGCACGCCCACGGTGTTGAGCAGGGGCGGATCCTTGAAGGCCACTGGCGTGATGGAGACGCCGGTGATCCTGGCCTGGTTGAGATTTGCCTGGTTGACGCGCTGGGCGGGTTCGCATGCCTGGTTCACTGCGCTGTGCTCCTTGGGTGGGCTGAGCTTTTCGGCCCGTGGGGGTTGATAAAAGCTGCTTTGTTCACGACCATAAGGGGAGTCATCAATACAAGTCCAAGCTAATTTCTGCACTCGATAATTCAGTAAAGGTATGGATGTTTTCGCTACCCCAGCTAGAGGCGTTCGTGGCCGTTGCTGAAGAACTGCACTTCGGCGCTGCGGCGGAGCGGCTCAACATGACGCAGCCGCCCCTGAGCCGCCAGATCCAGATGCTCGAGAAGAAGCTGGGTGCCCAGCTTTTCGGCCGGACCAGCCGGAAGGTGGAGCTCACCGCAGCGGGTGCCACGCTGCTGCCGAGGGCACGCCAGATCCTGGACATGTGCATCAAGACCGATCTGGACGTCCGCCGGGTCTCGTCAGGCCAGGCAGGCACCATTACGGTCGGCTACACGGCGATAGCCGGGCATAGTGCGCTGCCGCTGATGCTGCGCCTTGCGGCCGAGAACATGCCCAGGGTGTCTTTCGTGCTTCGGGAACTTGTCTCGACGGACCAGATGGACGGGCTGGTGAAAGGGAACGTGGACATCGGCCTGCTGCGCCCCATCGTGGCCCGGCCCGGTGTGGTGTCCCGGCCGCTGATGCAGGACCGCCTGGTGGTGGCGCTGCCCGAAGGCAGTTCGCTGCTGGGCAACATGGTTGGGCGCGACGGCGAGCCGCTGCCGCTTGGATACCTGGACAGGCTGCCCCTGCTCATGTACTCCACCAAGGAGGCCCGCTACTTCCACGACCTGGTGTTGCGGTTGTTCGCCAGCGCCGGAGCACATGCCAACACCACCCAGTACGCCAGCCAGGTTCCGGCGCTCCTCGCCTTCGTCCAAGCGGGGCTGGGAGTGACGCTAGTTCCTGCCTCGGCCATGGCATTTGCCCCACCGGGCGTGGAATTCCACGAGATCGACGGACGGAACGGCGTGCAGGAGCTGAACCGCGTGGAACTGGAGCTCGCGTGGAATGAAGAGACGGCCAACCCAGCGGTTTTGAGGCTTCTGGAACTGATTGGGTCGCCTGAATCGGCTGGCTCGCCCGGAAGTGAGCGGCGCGGCCAGCCCGCGGCCGGCGGGGCGTGATCCGGGGCCCTTAGTCCCGTCCGGCCCGGAGCCTGCGCCGGGAGTTGGCCAGGTGATTTCGCATCGCCGCGGACGCTGCCGCGCCATCGCTGTCCGCAATGGCCGCAAAAATGGACCCGTGTTCGTGGACCACCTGTTCGAAGTGGTCCCGTGCATAGTGCTCGACGCCGGTCATCAGCCGCGTGCGCGGCATCGCGATCATCGTCTGGCCCAGCGCTGTGAGGCAGTCGGTGTAAAAGGGGTTTCCCGAGGCTGCGG
This sequence comes from Arthrobacter sp. 05T423, assembly GCF_056396245.1. Taxonomy (NCBI): domain Bacteria; kingdom Bacillati; phylum Actinomycetota; class Actinomycetes; order Micrococcales; family Micrococcaceae; genus Arthrobacter; species Arthrobacter sp. 05T423. The sequence continues at coordinate 29,294 of NZ_JBFTLC010000002.1, read as the reverse complement.
CGACGGCTTTGTGGAACTCAAAGTCCGCCTTCATCGCATGGGCAGGGTGCTCCACGCTGTCAGTGAACTCCGCCAGCGCCTGCCGCAGGGCGTTCAGTTGCCGCTCCGTCCGGTTTCCGGCAGCCAGGGCTGCCGCTTCAGTTTCCACGCCTATCCGGAATTCCAACAGATGCAGCCGGTCCTCGGCCGTGACCACAGCCCTGGTGGGCTGGCCCGACGTCGGACCCGCCGGGGGCGGGGTCAGCGCAAAGCTGCCCCGCCCCCGTTCGGTTTCCACGAGTCCCTCTGCCTGGAGGCGCGTGAGCGCGGACCGGACCACCGTCCGGCTGACGCCGAACTCACCGATGAGAGTGTTTTCGCTCGGAAGCTTCTCACCGGGCTGGATGACGCCGTCCACAATGCGGGTGCGAAGATCGGCGGCGAGGTCCGCGGTCAGGTTCCGGCTCATGGGTTCAAGGTTACGCGCCGAATTCCGCGGTTTCGGTGGTCCACGCACGGGCCTGGTCGCTGAGGCTGACGCCGAGGCCGGGGCGGTCCGGAACGATCATCCGGCCGTCCTTGGTCTCGAGGCGCTCGTTGAACAGCGGGTCCAGCCAGTCGAAGTGCTCCACCCACGGTTCGCGCGGGTAGGCGGCAGCCAGATGCAGGTGGATTTCCATCGCGAAGTGCGGCGCCAGGCCCAGTCCGCGTTCGTCGGCGAGGGCTGCCAGCCGAAGGAATTGGGTGATGCCGCCGACGCGCGGGGCGTCGGGCTGGATGATGTCGCAGCCGTTGGCGGCGATGAGGCCCTTGTGCTCGGCCACGGAGGCGAGCATTTCGCCGGTGGCGATGGGGGTGTCCAGGACCTGGGCGAGGTGCGCGTGGCCCTCGAAGTCGTAGGCGTCCAGCGGCTCTTCGATCCAGATGAGGTTGAATTCCTCGAGCTGGCGGCCCATGCGCAGTGCCGTGGCGCGGTCCCACTGCTGGTTGGCGTCGACCATGAGGGGTACGTCCCATCCGATGTGCTCGCGGATGCCCGCCACACGGCGCAGGTCCTCCTTGGTGTCCGGGAGTCCAACCTTGATCTTGATGCCACCGATGCCCTCTTCGACGGACTGCGTGGCGCGGGCCTTCACCTCGTCGAGGGTGGCGTTCAGGAAGCCGCCGGAGGTGTTGTAAGTCTGGACGGAGTCGCGGTAGGAGCCCAGGAGCTTGGCCAGGGGCAGCCCGGCGCGCTTGGCCTTGAGGTCGTACAGTGCGATGTCGATGGCGGCGAGAGCCTGGGTGGCGACGCCCGAGCGGCCCACCGAGGCGCCGGACCAGAGCAGCTTGGTGTAGAGCTTGCCGATGTCGTTGGGGTCCTCGCCAATGATTCCTTCGGCAACTTCCTTGGCGTGGGCGAACTGGGCGGGACCGCCGGCGCGCTTGGAGTAGCTGAAGCCGAGGCCGGTGTGGCCCTGCTCCGTGGTGATCTCGGCGAAAAGGAAAACGACCTCCGTCATGGGCTTCTGGCGGCCCGTGAACACCTTGGCGTCGCTGATCGGGACGGCCAGCGGGAGGCGTGCGGTGGAAAGTTTGACGTGCCGGATGAGATCGACGGTGCTCAATGGATTCTCCTTGGGAAGTAGGGCGGCATTGCCCGCTTGCCTAGGATATAAGTTAGTTACTTGTAATACAAGTAACTGGTTCTTCAAGCGGTCATCCGCCGTCGTAGCACTTTGGAAATACGGCGCACTGTTACGGACCCCGGCCGTAGTCTGTTTACATGCCTCGTTTTGCGCTTGATATAGACTCCGTCCCCCGTCCTGTTCGCTCCCAGGCGCTTCTGGATGCTGTGAACCAACGGGTCGTCATTGCCGATGGTGCGATGGGTACCATGTTGCAGGACCGGGAACTGTCGCTCGAGGCCGACTTTCAGAACCTCGAGGGCTGCAACGAGATCCTGAATGACACGCGCCCCGATATCATCGGGGACATCCATGACGCCTACTTCGCCACAGGCATCGACGCAGTCGAAACCAACACCTTCGGCGCGAACTGGTCAAACCTCTCCGACTACGGCATCGACGACCGCATCGAAGAGCTCGCCCGCAAGGGCGCCGAAATCGCCCGCGACCGCGCCGAAGCGGCAGAAAAAACAGACGGACGAATGCGGTGGGTCCTGGGCTCGATGGGGCCGGGCACCAAGCTCCCCAGCCTCGGGCACACCAGCTACGGCTACCTCAAGCAGACATTCGCCCTGCAGGCCGAGGGGCTCATCGACGGGGGAGCCGATGCCTTCCTCATCGAAACGAGCCAGGACCTCCTGCAGACCAAAGCCGCGGTCAACGGTTGCAAGCAGGCGATCGTGGCCCGCGGCGTCCGGCTTCCAATCTTCGTCGAGGTGACTGTCGAGACCACCGGAACCATGCTGATGGGATCCGAGATCGGCGCGGCGCTCACCGCGCTCGAGCCGCTCGGCGTGGATGCCATCGGCCTGAACTGTGCCACGGGGCCCGATGAGATGAGCGAGCACCTGCGCCACCTGTCCAAGCAGTCCTCCGTCGCGATCGCCTGCATGCCCAACGCAGGCCTGCCGGTCCTCACCGCCGACGGCGCGCACTATCCGCTGTCGCCTTCCGAACTCGCCACCTCGCACGAGCAGTTTGTGCGGGAATTCGGCCTGGGCCTCGTGGGCGGATGCTGCGGTACGACGCCGGAACACATGGCCGCCGTCGTCGAACGTCTTGCGCCCTTCCGCACCGCAGCCCCGGTCACCACCGGCGGGAGGGGCGCCGACGGTGGCCGCCTTCCCACCGAGCGCGAAGCAGGCATCGCTTCCCTCTACCATCACGTGAATTTCGACCAGGAGTCTGCCTACCTCGCCATTGGCGAGCGTACCAACGCGAACGGTTCGAAGGCGTTCCGCCAGGCGATGCTTGACGAGCGCTGGGACGACTGCGTCGACATCGCCCGCGAGCAGGTCCGCGTCGGCGCGCACCTGCTCGATGTGTGCATTGACTACGTGGGGCGCGACGGCGTGGCCGACATCAAGGAGGTCGTCTCACGTTTCGCCTCGGCCTCCACCCTCCCGCTCGTCATTGACTCCACCGAACCGCCCGTCCTGCAGGCCGGGCTCGAACACATCGGCGGACGCCCGGTGGTCAACTCCGTCAACTACGAGGACGGCGACGGCCCTGACAGCCGCTTCGCCCGCATCATGCCGCTCGTGAAGGAACATGGCACCGCAGTGATCGCCCTGACCATCGACGAGCACGGCCAGGCGCGCACCACCGACGGCAAGGTGGCCATCGCCTCGCGCCTCGTCGACGCCCTGGTGGGCGAATGGGGGATGCGCGTCGAAGACATCATCGTCGACGCCCTGACCTTCCCCATCGCCACCGGCCAGGAAGAAACCCGCCGGGACGCCATCGAAACGATCGAAGCCATCCGCCAGATCACCACGAAGTACCCCGGCATCCAAACCACCCTCGGCGTCTCGAACGTGTCCTTCGGCCTGAACCCGGCGGCGCGCATCGTCCTGAACTCGGTGTTCCTGCACGAGGCCGTGCAGGCGGGCCTGACCAGCGGCATTATCGACGCGGCCAAAATCGTGCCGCTTGCTTCACTCCCGGAGGACCAGCGCAAGGTGGCTCTGGACCTCGTCTGGGACCGCCGCGAATACGACGCCGAAGGCAACCTGACGTACGACCCGCTGGCCAGCATGCTGGACCTGTTCGCCGGCGTCGACACCGCAGCGCTAAAGGACCAGCGCGCGGCGGAACTCGCGGCGCTGCCCACCGGGGAGCGCCTGGAGCGGCGCATCATCGACGGCGAAGGCAAGGGCCTGGAAGAGGACCTGGACCTGGCCCGCGCCGAAGGACTGACGCCGCTCGGCATCATCAACGACTACCTGCTCGAGGGCATGAAGGTGGTGGGCGAGCGCTTCGGTGCAGGCGAGATGCAGCTGCCGTTCGTGCTGCAGTCCGCGGAGGTGATGAAGACCGCGGTGGCACTGCTCGAGCCGCACATGGAGAAGTCGGATGCTTCGGGCAAGGGCACCATGGTGATCGCCACCGTGCGCGGCGATGTGCACGACATCGGCAAGAACCTGGTGGACATCATCCTTACCAACAACGGCTACAAGGTGATCAACCTTGGCATCAAGCAGCCGATCGCCGACATCATCGCCGCGGCCGAGGAACACGACGCCGACGTGATCGGCATGTCCGGCCTGCTCGTGAAATCCACGGTGGTGATGAAGGAGAACCTTGCGGAGCTGCAGTCCCGTGGCCTCGGGAAGAAGTGGCCGATCATCCTCGGTGGCGCAGCCCTGACCCGTGCCTACGTCGAGCAGGACCTGGCAGGCCAGTTCGACGGCGAGGTGCGCTACGCGAAGGACGCCTTCGAAGGCTTGTCCCTCATGGAACCGCTGGTGCGCGTTGCGCGCGGTGAGGCGCCGGACGCCGTCGGTCTTCCGCCCCTGAAGAAGCGCCTCCACCGGACGGGTGCGAAGGTCACTCTGACCGAGCCGGAGGCCATGCCCGGGCGTTCCGACGTCGCCGCCGACAACCACGTTCCTTCGCCGCCGTTCTGGGGCACGCGCATCGTGCGCGGCGTCTCGCTCCACGACTTCGGTGCTTTCCTCGACGAGCGCGCCACCTTCATGGGGCAGTGGGGGCTCAAGCCCGGCCGCGGCGAGGACGGCGCCTCCTACGAGGAACTGGTGGAACGCGAGGGCCGGCCGCGCCTGCGGTACTGGATGGACCGCATCCTCGGCGAGGGAATGCTCGATGCGTCCGTCGCGTACGGCTACTTCCCGGTGGTCTCCGAGGGGGAACAGGTGGTGGTGCTGCACCACGGAGAGGACCGCGACGGCGTCCTCGGCACCCCGGGCCTGCTCGCCCCCGACGGCGGATCAGGCGGTCCGCTCGGCACCGAGCGGCTGCGTTTCGATTTCCCGCGCCAGCGCCGCGACCGGCACCTGTGCCTCGCCGACTTTGTGCGCTCGCGCGAATCGGGGCAGGTCGACGTCCTGCCCGTGCAGTTGGTCACCGCCGGCGGCAACGTCGACCAGGTGACCGCCAAGCTCTTCGCCGGCGACCACTACCGCGACTACTACGAGCTCAACGGCCTGGTCATGCAGCTCACCGAGGCACTCGCCGAGTTCTGGCACGCACGCATCCGCTCGGAGCTGGGCTTCGCCGCCGAGGACCCCAAGGACAAGGCCGGCCTGTTCAAGCTCGATTACCGCGGTGCGCGGTTCTCGCTCGGCTACCCCGCGTGCCCGGACATGGAGGACCGCCGCAAGGTGGTGGAGTTGCTGCATCCCGAGCGGATGGGTGTGGTCCTGAGCGACGAGCTGATGCTGCACCCTGAACAGTCCACCGACGCCTTCGTGTTCCACCACCCGGAGGCGAAGTACTTCAAGGTGTGAGCTGACGCCGGTCCCTGGTCCGGGAGGATTGTGCCCGCGCGGCTTGGCCGCCGGCGCTTCCGCCCGGGCAGGAGACCGGCTTCACCCGCCGCAGCGCGGCGAGGATTGCCCGCCCCACCACAGTAATTCCGATGATCGTGGTGACGGCACGCAGGGTGTCCCAGCCCGCCGTCGAGGTCAAAAGCGAATAGAGCAGGAAGCTGGAGAGATTGGTGCCCAGCGGCGCGCCGGGCACGTAAGAGATGCCGGTGCCGGCGCCCACTGCGAAGGGCCAGAACCACAGATTGGTCAGCAGGCCGAACACGTAGGATGCCAGGACGCCGTAGCCGCAAAGCATCCAGAGCTCGGCTTTTCCGCGCACGCGTTTGGGGAGCAGGCCTGCCCCGGCACCCACCCACGCACAGGCGAAAATCTGGAACGGTGACCAAGGGCCGATGCCACTCCACAAGGCGCTTGAGACGGCGATCGTCGCGGCGCCGAGGAGCAGGCCGAAACGGGCACCGAAGGCCCGTCCGGCCAGGATCAGCAGGATAAAGACTGCCTCCACGCCCCCGACGCCGGTGCTGGCCACCCGCACCGCCGAGCCGATGGCGGCCAGGACGCCGAGCAATGCCACCGTGTGTGCGGAACGGACCGAGCCGTCCAGGGACACCACGACGGCAACGACGGCAAGGGGTGCGATGGCCAGCGCCGCGTAGGGGACGGCCGCGGCGGCATCCTCCGGGAGGGCCGCAGCGATCAAGGGCCAGCAAAATGCACCGAGAGCCAGAAGGTTTGCAGCTGCGAGAACCGTGAGCTCCGCCGCTCGTGGCATCCGGATGTGGCGGCGTTTTTCCGCATCGGGAATGTCTTGCCGGTCGATGAACCGTGGTGCTGCGGTGAGCTGTGCTGTTTCGGTGCGCTGTGCTGTGACGCCCTGCGCTGTGGCGGCACCGGTCGGGGCGGATTCTGTTCCGGATGAGGGGGCGACGCCGTCACGCATCGGGAGGATCCGGGCGCCGAGGCCGTGCGCAAAATCGAGGTCGTGTGTGGCGATCAGGACCGCCGCACCAGCGTCCGCTGCGGCCCGCAGGGCCGCCGAGACGGCTGTGCGCGCCGCAGGATCGAGCCCGCGGGTCGGCTCATCGATCAGGAGCACCTGTGGGCTGTCCATGGTCTGCAGGGCGATGGCAAGGATCCTTCGCTCGCCTGCAGAGAGGTCCCGCGGGTGCTCGTAGCCAAGGGGAATCCGAACGTCGCCCCGCAAACGGGCAAGGCGTTCGGCAGGCCCCGGGGCAAGCTGGTCACTGCCCGGGCGGCGCCGGCCTGCATTTTTCTGTTTTGAGCGACGCCAGGCGCGCGCCTGGCGTCGCTCTGCCGCGCGGAGCTCTGCTGCGACGGTATCCCTGGTGAAGAGGTCGTCCGAGGCGTCCGGCACAAGGGTGACTCGGCCGCCGTCGACCGTACTTTCACCGGATGTGCCTTCACCGCGCGTGCCTTCCCCGAGGGCGAGTGCCACGAGGAGGGAGGACTTCCCGGCACCGTTAGGCCCCACCAGGGCAACCACTTCACCGCGGTCCAGGGTCAGGGATGCGCTGCGGACGAGCGGCTTGCCCCCGCGGTGTACCGCGAGCTTTGTCGCCGTCAGCACGGGCGCGTGCCCCGCCGGCCGTGCCGGTGCTGGACGGGCAACGACCGGGGGCGTAGGCACGGATGGCGCAACACCCGGCACCAGGGCGCCGTCGTCGATGTTCCACCACAAGTCGGCAACGGGTACGAGCGGTTCCGCCCGGTGCTCCGCCACGATGACGCAGACACCCGCTTCGCGGGCGAGGGCGTTGAGTACGGCGATGACCCGTCCGCGGGCTGCGGTGTCGAGGTCGGCCAGGGGCTCGTCAACCAGGAGGAGGGCCGGATGCTCCACCACTGCGGCGGCGATGGCTACGAGCGTTGCCTCACCCGCCGAGAGGGTGCTGACATTCCGGTCCAGCAGCGCCGACACCCCGATACGCTCCGCGACCTCCAGCACCCGGGCCTTGGCGGTACCGGATGCCAGGCCTCGCAGGTCAAGTGCGAGGGCGATTTCGTCCCGGACCCGGGTGGTGGCGAATGCGGCCCGGGGATTCTGCAATACGACGCCGACGAGGCGGGCGGTATCGCGCGGCGGCGTGGTGGCACGGTCCGTTCCGGCGACGCGCAGCGTGCCGGAAACTTCTCCACCGTCGACGTGGGAGAGGAGGCCCGCGATACCCCGCAGGATCGTGGACTTGCCGGAGCCGGTCGGCCCGGTAATCACCGTAATTGAGCCGCTCGGCGGCGCAAACCCGGCGACGCGCACCCGCGTGTCACCAATGCGGAATTGTGCGTCCCGGACCAGAACCGGTGCTTCGGTACCGCGGCAGGGTTGGTGGGCTGCCCGGCTCCCGAAGCCGCGCAGCTCCAGGGCCGCGGCAACCCGGCTGGCGTGTTCGAGGGTGCGCTCGAGCACGGGAACAAGGGCGCGGGGCCCGAAGCGTTCACCCCGCAATCGGAAAGCCAGGCGCACGGAGTTCACGGCGTCGGAGAGCGCCGGGAGCGCCGCCCAAGCCACCACAAGCATCCGGGCTATGCCCTGCAGGGGGCCGCCGCGGGCCAGATGCACGAAGCCGCGGGCCACGTCCACCCAGGCGTTGAGCATGCCGAAGCCGAGGATCATCCCGGCAATCGGAAGGGCGGACAGGACCGCCTCCCACAGGCCGGGGGCCGTTACCGGACCGAGGAGGATCACATGAGCGTACGGGGCTGGCAGCGGCACCGGCGGTATGTTGAGCAGAACCGGGCTGCCGGTGGCCGCCCCGTTGAAGAGGATGCGGTAGATGACCCGCGCCGCGATGAAGACGGCGGCGAGAGCCGCCGCTGCGCGTAACGGCGCGGGTCGGAAGGTCACGCCGCGGGTGCGGCCGGTGCGCCGTCGACCGTGAAGAGCAGTTCCACGCTCTGTCCCGGGCTCACCTTCAGGGTGGCGAGGCCTTCCTGGGCGTATCCCCAGGCGCCCGAGGCCGGCTTAACCCACAGTGCCCAGTACGCAAAGGAGGCGGGCGTCTTCTTGCATTCTTCCTTGTACGTGCCGCCCTTGTGGGTGATGTCGAAGTCTGCGGCGGGCACACCGTTTACACGGCACACCAGTTCCTTGGGGTATTGGTCAGTGCCCTCGGTCTTCACTTTGGCCTCGTCGAGGACCTTGGAAGCGAGAGTCGGCGCGTCCGCAGGCACGCAAACGGACGTGTCAGCGGCGGCCTGCTTCAGGGCGCCCGAATCGACGATGACCTTCACGCCGGCGCAGGGCCCGGCGGCGGCGCTGGATGAAGCCGTAGTCGGGGAAGCCGGTGCAGAAGTGGATGGCTGGGTGGCGGCCGGCGTGGAACAGGCGGCGAGAGTAAACAGGAGGCCTGCGGCGGCGAGGGAGCTCGCGGCGGCGGTCCGGATCTTAGTCAAAGTCACCAGTCAAGGGTAGGACGTTGCCGGTCCGGATCAGGATGCCGTCGCTTTGTGTGACGTTGGGTATCCGTCGGCTAACCCGACTCCGGCGTGGCCATCACTGTGGGCGGCGCGCCAGTGTAGCTCTTGGGGCACCCCGGGCGGGCAGTTTCTCGGGCAGGGTAAACGCCAACCGAGGGGGCAGCATTCACGCGGAATTCTTGCGAGAGGGGAGTAGGCCCGAGGTGTCGTGTCGCGCTAGAGGACCGTCAAACGCGACTGCGCATGTGTCAGGTTGAGAGCTGGGACCTTTGGTGGGTGCGTCAGACAAACAGGAAAACGGGCCCTATTCCGACGTCTTTCGAGCGGGGTAGCTGACGTCACGTTGAGGTGTAGTCCAGTTTGGCAGGAGCCTGAAGGACGGCTTTGAGTGAAGGCTGCAGTGGGACATGTGAGCGAGCGGCTACGAGCTCGAAGGCTTCGATGGGGTTCCAGCGGTTGACTGGCCCCACGTTCGGACGACGGTGGCGACGGTCGCCCCGCGGCGGGCGACCCCGGCAGGGTCAGCGTGGAGTGAACCACCCGTGTAAAGAGCGTTGAGGTTCGGGAGTGCCTGGGAGCTATCGGCCAAGGTCATGACTGTTAGCAGTAATTCCTCTACCTGCTCGCGCGATAGATGAGGAACGGCGGCAAGAATAAGGTCCACCTTGCTAGCTATCCTCGCGCGTCTGAGTTCCTCTGCCACCGGCGCGCCGAGTTCCAGTCCCTCCCAGAAGGTCAGGCGCGAGAGCTCCGGGTGAGCGCATTGGTAGTCGAAGACCCGGCCGGCGTAATCGATGACCGCGTCGATTCCGGTCCCGGTGATCGGTACCGCATCGATAGCAATCCCCAGCTCGCGCGTCAGCACTTCCCCGAAGAACTGCTGCTTGTTGCCGAAGTACTGGTAGATGCGTTCCTTGTTCACGCCCGCGGAAGAGGCAATGCGGTCCACACGGGCACCAGCAAGCCCTAGGGCGCTGAACTCGGCGACCCCGGCGTCTAGAAGGAGTTGCTTCGTACGTTCGGTTTCCCAGGCCAAATCCGGCCGATCGACGCGTAGATGTACGGAGTCAAGACGTTGGTTACATTGTGAATAGGTCAAGACCTCTCAGGTTGGTGGATGCCGGCCACATCAATTCGTCCTGTTCTAACAGTTCTGGCCTGGACGTGTCCCGGCCAGATGCCTTGTCCGTGAACACACGGTCAAGCACCTGGCCTTCGAGCTGGCCGGGCCTATATCAAGGGCGTGATCGTCAGGCTATCGAGTGTTGCCGAGCCGCCGTGAGCGTAGATGGAGACTCCGGTGCTTGATTTGTCCGGGAAGATCAGGTCCGTGAGCACCACCTCACCGTGTTGGGCGAAGACCTCAACGGAGCAGTGGTCGACGTAGATCTTCAGCCTGTATAGGCCGTTCTGGGCGTTGATTGGCGCGGTGTCGACGGAAGGGAATCCATCATGGAAGCCCGTGTCGCCCGAGGCGGTCCGGTCAAGGATGAGGCGGCCCTGGGCGGGGTTGATGCCGATTCGGGTTCCTTCCGTGCCGCTCCCACGAACGATGAGGCCGAATTCCTCGGCCGTTCCGGCCGTGAAGTCGGCTTCGATGAGCTGGACCGTGCCCGTGGCGGAGGGGATCGGGCGTGTTTCGCCGGCCAAATGGATGGGGCCGGACTGAACTGCTGGCACCTCACCGCGGCAGACGGCTTCCTCGACGACATTCTGGACTAATCTGGTGCGGCCGCCAACGGTGGCCAGGGAGAGTTCCCGGGGCAGAGACATGGGGCTGCGCCAGGGTGACGTCGGGATCTGATTGGCATAGTCCCAGTTGTTCATCCAGCCGATCATGATTCGCCTGCCGTCGGGGGTGTCGCTGAAGGAGACGGCGGCGTAATAGTCCCGTCCCCAGTCCAGCCAGTTGTACTCGTGAAGGCGGTCGGGGTCCTGCGCCCCGCTGGTGATGGTGGAGTCGGAGGTGAATTTGACGCCGTCGAAGTCTCCTGTGAAGTACTGCCCGGCTGAACCGCCGTTCGGGCCGCCGGGGTTCAGATTCACCGTCAGAACCCATTTCAGCTCCTGTGGATTGCCGTCCATCGGCAGGGCAAACAGGTCCGGACATTCCCAGATGCCGCCGGTGGCGTTGGCGGGGCCGAAATCGCTGAGGTGTTCCCAGGCTTTCAGGTCCTCGGACTTGTAGAGGACTACTTTGTAGTCTTCGGCTTCGACGGCCGCCATCACCCAGTAGGAGCCGGCCCCGCCGTCGTAGCGGAAAACTTTTGGGTCACGGAAGTTGGCCGAGTTACGGCTGAGCACGGGATTGCCCGCGTATTTTTCCCACGTGAAGCCGCCGTCCAGACTGTAGGCCAGTGACTGCGCCTGGATGCCGCGCAACGGCGAGGCTCTCTTGTAGGCGCTGGTGTAGACGGCTACCAGCGGGGGCGCCGTTGCGGTGCCGAACCCGCTGCTGTTTTGGCTGTCGAATACGATGCTGCCGGAGAAGATGTCCTCCTGCTCGTCGCAGGCAATCGCGACAGGTTGTTCGGTCCAGTCGGCGAGGTTTTCCGAGGTCGCGTGGCCCCAGGACATGTTTCCCCAGGTGTTTCCGAAGGGATTGTTTTGATAGTAGAGGTGGTACACGCCCTGATGGTGGATCAGCCCGTTGGGATCATTGAGCCACGTGTTTCGGGCCGTGTAATGCAGGGCGGGCCGGAAGGTTTCAGGGTGTGTGGTGGTCACGGCCGTCATGGGAGGTGTCTCGTTTCAGGTTCGGGATGAGGCAAGGAAAGGGCCCTGGACCGTGCGGTGATCGGCAGGTTTGCGGCGGTGTTGGGGTGGTTGGTGGTCAGCTGACCAGGCTTGCCCGCACTTCGGCCGCGGAGGGTAGGTCCGCTCCGGTGCGGCCGACGGTGATGGCGGCTGCAATGGATGCCATGCGGGCGATCTGTTCGAGGACGGGCGGAGCCAGGCCCTGCCCTCCTCTGGTCAGAAGTCCCAGGATGAGGGAAGCCATGTAGGCATCCCCGGCACCGATGGTGTCCGCGACAACGGTTTCCACGGAGGGGACGCTGATTTCCGTGTCTGCGGTGAGCAGGAAGGATCCTTCTGATCCGCGGGTGACCACGACCAGATCCGTGCCGAGTCCGCGTATGTGGCGGGCAGCCTCCTCCGGTGACCTGCGCGGATACAACCATGCCGCGTCCTCGTCGCTGAGTTTCACGACGTCCGTGAGGGGAACGAGCTCTTCGAAGGTGGTTCTGGCTTCGTGTTGGCGCTGCCGAGCAGTTCGGGCCGGATGTTGGGATCATAGGTGACAGTGCTGATGTCTGCGCAGTGCTGCAGGATGGACTGCACCGCGGTGGCTCCCGGGGCCAGGAAGCTGGCGATAGACCCGGCGTGCAGGAGCTCGGGCAGGTATGTCGGTGCAAACGGGGCCAGTTGCCAGGCGAGGTCGAAGGAACAGGTTGCGGAGCCGTCCTCGGCCAGTGTTGCTGTGGCGGTCGATGTAGCGGCGGCGGACTGGGAGCCCGGGAGTATGGACACCCGCGCCGGTGAGGTGGCTGCTGATGGCAAGACCCCGGTCATCCGGGCCGATTGAGGTCAGGAACCCTGTTGAAACATCCAGACGGGCGGCTCCGTAGGCCACATTGGCCGGTGAGCCCCCGGGGTGTTCGGTAACGCCGTCTCCGGTGTGGATCACGTCGACGAGTGCTTCACCGACAACGATCACCTCGGGTGCGCCGGAGAGTGCGGCAGCGGGTTTCATCATGGGATTCTTTCCTGGGTTTCGGGCAGCCTGCAGCGAAGCTGTTTGGGTCTTGGTTGCGGGGAGAAAGCGGCCGGTCGGTGGCGGGCTGGGGGCGGTCAGGCGGCAGACTCTGGCACATTGAGCGCCCAATGGGATCCGCTGAGGGTGATACGTTCGCCGGTTCCCCGGTTGGCGTTCCGTTCCGTGGCATCCCTCGTCGGCGGGCGGACGGTCTGGGTCCTGCGGGCGTCGGGGACGGCGGAGAGCAGCAACTGTGTGTACGGGTGATGGGGGGCGGCCATCAGCTCGATGCTCTCACCGCCCTCGACCAGATCCCCGGCGCACATCACCAGGGTTGTGTCCGCGATGTAGCGTGCGGATGCGAGGTCGTGGGTGATGTAGAGCATGGACACGCCCCGTTCATCGCGGAGTTTGCGCATCAGATTGAGAATTCCGATGCGGACCGAGACGTCGAGCATTGAGGTGGGTTCGTCGGCCAGTATGATTTCCGGTTCCACGGCCAGGGCTCTGGCGATGGCGACGCGCTGCCGTTGTCCGCCGGACAGCTGGTGGGGGTATCGGTCCAGCATCTGCTCGCCCAGGCCGACCGTTGCCATCAGTTCCCGCAGTTTGAGCTTGAGGGCCTTCGGGCTGTCGTTGTCTCCGTGAAGCTGTAGGGGACGTGTCAGGAAGTGCTCGATGCGGTGTGCCGGGTTGAGGGATCCGAAGGGGTCCTGGAAGACCATCTGGACCTTGCTCCGGAATTTCATTGATGCCTTGCGCCGTTCGGTGGCAAAGATGTCTTGTCCGTCGATGAAGAGTTGGCCGCCGGTGGGCTGCTCAAGGCGGGCGAGAATGCGGGCGATAGTGCTTTTTCCGCTGCCGGATTCCCCGACAAGTGCCACAATCTCGCCGTGGTTGATGTCAAAGGAGACGTCGTTTACCGCGCGTACGGTCGAACGGAAGGGAAAGCTTCCCAGATGATAGTCCTTGCTCAGGTTGCGTACCTGGACCAGGGACTCGGTCGCCCTTTCGGGGCGGGATGAGGTGCTGTGTGCGGGGCTCATCGGCGTGACCTTTCGCGGGGGACGACGTATTCGGGTACGAGCAGGCACGCTGCGTCGTGGTTTTCGGCTTTTGGAAGGAGCGGTGGCGCGACGGTGCGGCACGCGTCGATAGCGAGCGGGCACCGGGGGTGGAAGCGGCATCCGGTGGGAGGGTGGGCCATGTTCGGCGGGGCGTCCGGGATGCCTGTCAACTCCACTCTCGGGCCGGTCAGCGGCGGAAACGCTCCCATGAGGGCGTTGGTGTAGGGGTGAAGCGGGTCCTCCAGCATGTCCTTGGAGGGAGCGACCTCGACCAGCTTTCCCGCATACATCACGGCCATGCGGTGGGAGAGCTCGACCATGAGTGAGATGTCGTGGGTGATGAACAGAATGGAAAACCCCAGCCGCTGCTGAAGTTCTTTGATCTGGTGCATGATGTCCTGCTGAACGACCACGTCCAGGGCCGTGGTGGGTTCGTCCATGATCAGAAGGGAGGGTTTGAGCGCCAGCGCGATCGCGATCACTGCCCGCTGGCGCATTCCGCCGGAGAGCTGGTGCGGGTAGGACTTGAGGCGGTCGGGGCTGATGTCGACAAGCTTCAGCAGCTCCGCGGCACGTTCGCGGGCGGATTTCTTGGGCATCCTTTCATGCGTGGTGAAGACGTCGACGATCTGATCTCCGATGGTCATGACGGGGTTCAGGGAGTTCATCGCGCTTTGGAAGACCATCGCCACGTCGCGCCAGCGGGTGCGTCGCAGTTCTTCTTCACCCAGATCCAGGAGATTCTTTCCGTTGAGCTCGATGGAGCCGCCGGTGATTTTTGCCGGGGTCTGCAGGAGCCGCATGACCGCGTTTGCGATGGTGGACTTGCCGCAGCCTGATTCACCGGCGAGGCCGAACACTTCTCCTGCGCCGATGTCGAAGCTGACACCATCGACGGCCGTAACGTTTCCGATTTCTGCCGTGTATTGGACCTGCAGGTTTTTCACGCTCAGCACGGGAGCGGCGGCGGTACGGCCGATGTTTCCCCGGTCCTGTTCAGTCAGGGTTTCCATCTGTCAGCCTTTCTTTTCCACGCGCAGGCGGGGGTTGGTGATTTCATCAACGGCGTAGTTGATCAGGGCCAGGGCAAATGCGACGACGGCGATGGCTACGCCCGAGGGCAGGAGCACCCACCAGTCGCCGGTCATCAGGGCGCCGTCGTTGTTTGCCCAATAGAGGTTGGTTCCCCAGCTGACCGAGCCGGTATCGCCGAGCCCCAGGAACTCCAGGCCTGCCTGTGCGCCGATGCCGTAAATGACGCAGCCGAGCAGGGTGCTCATGACGATGGAGGCCATGTTCGGCAGGATTTCCCGGAACATGATGCGCCAGGCTTTCTCACCGGTCACCACGGCCGCGGCGACGAAGTCCTTGCTGCGCAGAGACAGTGCCTGGGAGCGGAGCACACGAGCGCTGCCGGCCCAGCCGGTGATGACCAGGACGATGACGACAGTGGCGGGGCCCGGGGGCAGGAAGGCGGCGAGGACCACCAGGAGTGGAAGTCCGGGGATGAGCAGGAAAATGTTGGTCAGCAGCGAGAGCAGTTCGTCGATGGCCTTGCCGAAGTACGCGGAGGCGATGCCGACGAGACAGCCGATGAAGGTCGCCGCTATGCCCACGATGAATCCGACCGTCAGTGAGCTTCGCGATCCCCACAGGGTCAAAGCGAGCACGTCCTGGCCTTTGGAGGTGGTTCCGAGCAGGTGGGCCGCGGATGGCGCCAGGGATGCGTCGGGGCCGAAGTCGGAGGGGTTTCCCGGGGCAAGTAGGGGTGCCAGCAGTGCCATGAGGGCAAATACGACCAGGACGGCCAGCCCGAAGAGGGCCTTCTTGTTCGTGAGGATGCCGTGGACGAACCCTCCGTGGGCCAGGCGTCCGGGGACCGGAGGTTCCGGTACCTGAACGGTGGGATTGCCGGCCGTGGCGGTCGCGGTAGGTGTTGAGTCTGTAAGTGACATGGGGGACCTGTTTCTAGCTGACCCGGACCCGGGGGTCCAGCCGTACGTAAATGATGTCGACCAGGAAGTTAGCTGCCAGCACGGCGGCGGTGATGGTCAGGAAGATGCCTTGGGTCAGCGGGTAGTCCAGCGCCTGGACGGAGGTCAGGAGCTGGTAGCCGATGCCCGGGTACGCGAACACGGTTTCGGTGAGGAGAGCGCCGCCGACGACGAAGCCAAGGGACATGCCGAACGACGTCACTGAGGGCAGCATGGCGTTGCGCGCCGCGTACTGGAACATGATCCGTGCCGGACGGAGTCCCTTGGCCCGGGCCATCGTGATGTAGTCCTCAGCGGTGGTGGCGATCATCGTGTTGCGCATCCCCAGCATCCAGCCGCCGATGGAGACCAGGACAATGGTCAGGGCCGGGAGGATGAGGTGAGCGGCTACGTCGCCGATGTATTCGAAGGAGAACGAGGCGCTGAGCCCCGTGGAGAAGGCATGGCTCAGAGGCAGCCAGCCCAGGGTTATCCCGAACAGATACAGAGCGGCCATGGCCAGCCAAAAGTAGGGAAATGATCCGACGAAAATCAGCAGCGGAGGAAAGACGGAATCCAGGAACTTTCCGCGCCGCCATGCAGCCAGGACGCCGAGGAAATTACCCAGAATGACGGCAATAACCAGGGAAGTGCCGCCGAGCAGGAGGGTCCATCCGATCTGTGATCCGATCACCTCCGAAACGGGGGAGGGGAACCGGGACAGCGAGATGCCCATGTCCCCACGGAAGATGTTGCCGATGTAGGCGAGGTACTGTTCACAGAGGGGCCGGTCGTCCAGACCGAAGAGCCGGCGGAGCGCATCCACCTGGTCCGGGCGCATCTGAGACTGGACTTGGGAGAACATTCTGCTGACGGGGTCCCCGGGCATCAGCCGCGGGAGGAAGAAATTCAGGGTGATGCAGACCCAGAAGGCGATTACGTAGAACCCCAGGCGGCGGAGGAGGAATACCATGATTCCGCTTCTTTCTTGATGATTGTTGCGCCGCCCGGGGATCGGTCCGGGTCCGGCAGGTGGTAACGGGTGCGGATGCCGTGTGCAGCGGCTTGGTGGCTGTTCGGGGCCGGTGGCACCGAACAGCCACCTGATGCCTACTGGGCCGGCTTGAGTGAGGTCAGAACCAGCACTGTGGTGGCCGAGCGGGCCGAAAGAGTTGCATACTGGTTATCGTTGCTGGGCCAGCCCGTGAATCGCTGGTCGGTGTAGGCGCCCCACGCCGGACCGGAAAACAGCGGGATCACCGGGGCCACGTCATTGAAGCGGGCCTCCAGGGAGTCAATGAGGGTCTTCTGCGCTGCCGGGTCTGCCGTTGCCGCCAGCTTGTCGAGCGTTGCGGTCGCCTCCGCGTCGCCGAACCGGTGGTAGTTTTCGTTGGCTTTTTTGCCGACCGGCACAACAACCTTCTGCGACATTACGCCGCGGTAGAACTCGAAGGGCGTCGCGGCGGAGTTGCTCCAGACGATGCCGCTGTCGAAGGATCCGTCAGTGTACCCGGAGACGACCTGGGACCAGTCAGGGGAGTTGACCTCGACCTTCACACCGAGTTTTTCCATGTTCTTGGAGATGATCTGCCCGACGGAGAGCCAGTCCGAAGATGCCGAGCCGACAGAGAACTTGAACTGGAACGGCTTGCCGTCCTTGAGGGTGCGGATCCCGTCGGTTCCCTTTTTGTAGCCGGCGGCATCGAGCATCTGGTTGGCTTTGTCCGTGTTCAGCTTCGTCCAGTCGCACTTCTCGACGATGCTCTGGTCGCGCCAGCTGTTGTAGGCGTCGCTGAGGCCGGTGCAGTCGGCCGGGTGGGTGTAGCCTGACATGCCCAGGCTGGCGACCTGATCGCGGTCCACGGCCATGCTGAGTGCTTTGCGTACGACTGGATCGTTAAAGGGAGCCTTGGTGGTGTTCAGCTGCCAGTTGATCGTGCCCCCGGTGGTGGGGTACCAGAAGTGGCGGTGTGCCGGATCCTTGTCGATAAAGGTTTTCTGGACGTTGGGGATGAACTGGTCGCTCCAGTCCACGTCGCCGTTCTGCAGGGCAAGGTTGGCCCCGGAGTTGCCGGCGAATGCCAGCATCCTGATCCCGGTAAGCTGCTGTTTTTCCGGCTGCCAGTAATTGGGGTTCTTATCCAGTTCGAATGACTGTGTCTGGAAATGGGAGACCTGTGTGTAGGGGCCGGTGCCCACCGGGTTGTCGTTGGTGGCCTTTGCCGGGTCCGCGATCTTGGACCAGACATGCTTAGGGGCGATGACCTGCTGGCCGACTTCGTAAAGTCCGGGTGCGTAGGGCTTGTTGAAATCGAAGCGGACGGTGTGCGCGTCGACGGCGGAGACCTTGGCCAGGTAGTCGAATCCGCCTTGGATCTTTTTCTGGAGTTCAAAGGTGTACACAACGTCGTCGGCGGTCAGAGGCTGTCCGTCTGACCACTTGACCCCGTCGCGGAGCGTGAATGTCACTCCCTCGCCGTTTTTGTCGGCTTTCCACGATGCCCCGAGCCATGGTACGGGTTCGCCCTTGACGGGGTTGACGATCAGCAGGGGCTCAAAGACCGACTGCTGCGTCATCGGAAGCGCGTTCGGGGAGAACGGGTTGAAGTTGCTGGTGAACGTTGCGGTGTCCTCCCGGGGGATTGTCAGGAGCCCGTTGGAGGAGCCTCCACCTTTTGCTGCGCCTCCAGATGTGTTTCCGGCGCTGCAGCCGGTCAGAGCCAGGGCGCCGATCGCCAAGGTGGCTGCAACAACCGTCAGTGACCTTTTGGGATGGATTTTGGGCATGAGGGAACTCGATTCGTCAGTGAAGTGGAGATGGGGTTAGCGGGTGGTGGACGTCAGGACGGCCTGGCGCACAGATGTACGCTCCACCAGAGGGCATTCGATAACGTGTTGGAGCGGGGCCAGATCGCGGTTCGCTGCCAGTTTTGCCAGCAGCCCGACGCCGGTTGCGCCCATTTGCCGGAACGGCAGTGCGATGGTCGTCAGGCTCGGTCGCAGGTAGTTGGCGATAACTTCCTGGTTGTCGAAGCCAACCACGGAGATATCGTCACCAATACGAAGCCGTCGTTCTTTGATGGCGTCGTAAGCGCCCATGGCCATACGGTCAGTGGCACAGAAGATCGCGGCAGGCGGCACAGCGCTGTCAAGGAGCGAGGACGCCGCGCGGTAGCCCTGATCTGCCTCGCCGTCCTCGTTAATGACCAACTTCTCATCCAGACCTATACCCGCCTGTTCAAGGGCACGGATGTAACCGGTCCGGCGGCCGATGGCAGCCGGAATGACCGGATCAAGGTTGATGAGCCCGATCCGGTCGTGTCCGGCTCCGATGAGCCTCATTGTGGCAGCGTAGCCGCCCTGAGTCTCGTCAGGAATGACGGAATGGAGGTTGGCCGCTTCGTCAAAGCAGTGAACCAGGACCGTCGGCACCTCGTCTGCAACAGCAGGCAACCGCACCCCCCTATGCCAGCTTGTTGCATAGATCAGACCCTCGACACGGTGCTCAAGCATCGTCTCGATGGCCCGCCGATCGCCGTCACTGCTGCCGTCGGTGCTCGCGATCAGAAGGGTCTTGCCCTCCCGCGCGGCCTGTTCCTGGGCCCCCCGGACGATGTTGGCAGCATAAGGCGCGGTCACGATTTCCGTAATCAGCCCGTAGAGCTTGGTTTGCTTGGCTGCCAACGCTCGCGCTCCCGCGTTCGGGCGGTAGCCCAGTTCGGTTACGGCCCGGTGGACGCGGTCACGGGTTTCTTGTGGAATCCCGTTGTCAGTTCCGCCGTTCAGAACAAATGAAACAGTCGTCCGGGAGACTCCGACATGGTTGGCGACATCCTGCATCGTCACTTTGGCCTGCCGTGAGTTCGTCTTCATTGACCGTCCGATGTCTAGTAAAAGGGCTCAGTTTTGAGCGTCAGGTTAGTCCACTGATGCGCGTTACTAACGCGAGTTAGTGGATGTGAAATAGAACATAGCCCGCATTGGGCTGGGGTGTCAAGGAGCATGTGAGCGACCACTTTAATAACGAGCCGCCTGAGTGCATGGCAGATGACAGCGCAAGAAGGGGACGTCCCGGCCCTGGGGCACGCATGAAATGGTCGGCAGGGTCCCGCTACCGCACTTGTGCATGCGGCGTCTTGCAGATTCTGCAATCGGAGCACTTCTACTTGACGTGATATCCACTATCAGCAACCCAACGGGACCTCTCGCAGCTACTTCCACTCCCGTGGTTTGAACGCCGGTAATCGACCATATGTCGTGCTGTACCTGGTGAATGTGTTCCGATAAATCAATTGGCCCCCTTCCAGAGGGGCGATCCGAGTCCGTTTAGCCTTCCGGAGGGAACTATTTCCAATAAAAGAACGCGTTGTGCTGTCCGCGCATCGGGGGTCGGCGAAGACGCTGCCGCCGTGGGGTTTACGGCACACAAAGCGCCTCTGACCTGCGGATTCGTGATTGGTCTGGAGCGGCGCACCAACAGTCAACCCATGCCAAGTGAGAAATATTTCGGTTGACTTGACGTCAACCGTGCGGTCTGTTTGGGGACAAAAGGACTGGAATAGCTTGTGTTTTCAGGGATTGACCGACTCCTGCTCCTGACGCGGTGCGGTGTGTGTGACTTTGACGTTCTGATAACCTCATGTAGCGTCCCCGGTGTTGCGAAGTAGGACGACATCTTTGGGGGATGAGCGCATGGCGCTGTGGGGAACGTTTGGCGTGTTGTTATTGCGTGCGCGGTTTCTTTGAGGAACTTCGGGAAGGCGCCGGCGGGTGTATTAGCCGTTGGTGCGAGTTTGACTGCCCTTCAGTTCGGTAATGGTGTCGCGATTGGCCTGATCGAGGCGGTTGGCCCAGCACTGGCAACATGCCTGCGTGTGGGATTTGGGGCTACGTTGCTGCTCCCGGCATTTTGGCTGGCACGGCGCTCCGCTGTTATTCCTAAGCGGCGCACCATTGTCTACGGTCTCGTTCTGGGATTTATGCAGCTGTGTTTTTATCAAGCAATTTCCCTGCTGCCGCTGTCCTTGGCTGTTTCGATTGAGTTTGTAGTCCCCCTTGTCCTCGGGTGCATGAAGACAAGACCTTGGGCCGTTAGGGGACCGGTTTGTGGGTCTGTTGCCGGGCTTTTCCTGATCGCCGACTACGGTGGCGAGACTGACGTCTCCGGGATCCTGTGGGCTCTTGCGACTGGCATTTTGCTGAGCGTATACATCCGGGTCGGCACTGCAATGCCTGCGGCCGCTCACCCGTTGGTGGTGCTGTCCAAGGCGCTGTGGGTCGCGTTCGCTGTCGTTCTGGCGGGGCTGTTCCTGGCTCCGTCACCGGCGATTCCCGCATCCGTTGGCATCGGCGCCCAGGCACTCATCGTTGCCTTGCTGACGATGGTGATCCCATTTGCGATGGAACTTTTCGCTATGAAGCGCCTGCGGGCGCTGCCTTTCGCGCTGGTGTCGGCCATCGACCCTGCGCTGGCTTCAGCCGTAGGTGTCTTGGGCCTGCACCAGTTCCTCAACGGACGCCAGATTATGGGCCTGATCATCCTCACCGGTTGTGCGGCCCTGGCAGTCCGGGCTGATGTCCGCACCCAAACACTTAACGAAGAACGAGGAGCAGAAGCTGAAAACGATCGAATTGTTGTCTGAACTGGACTTGCCGTTTCCCATTCGACGTGACGCTCAGGTCCTGATTGCCTGCGGATACTTCGACACCGCTACGGGCATCGACGAATTCTCGGTGGAATCGCTGAAAGCAGGGCTCCGGCTGGGGGAAGAACTGCAGAGAACCTACGCCTTGGCACGCAAACCGGTGTACACCGTCATCGTCAACGATCTGGGCATGGATTGTTCTCAGGATGTATGTGAGCTCAAGCCGGTAGCGCCGGCCGACATCGACACTTCCGTTTTGCAGGATATCTGCGCACCCTTCGAAGCGACGTTTGACGTGGCAAGGGAGAGGACACTGAGGAACCGGGCCGCCAGGTTTCTCAAGCGGTGGCAAAAGAATCCAGCAAGCGACGGAACGATCCGGCTCCAGGAAGGCGAAATCCTCTTCGATTCCAGCCTCTATCCAAAGGTCATCGCCGGTGCACTGAACCCGGCAGGGGTGGGCATCCCACGATGCCCACTTATCGTCAGCGAATACCTCGAGCTGTCCTTCAAGCGGTTGAGCGCGTCAAAGCAGCGATCCAGCCGCGTTGTCTTCGATTTCAACAGGGTCGCGGACAAGGACAAAGTGATCAAGGGGACTGAGATGTATCTCACCCGCAAAGCCGAAGGACAGGAAGCCGTGGTCCAGGTATTTTTCGATCCGGAGACACACGACTCTGTGTTCATCTCCTACAACTCCGAAGATATGGCACGGAACGCAGCATGATCTACCTTGACTATCAGGCAACGACCCCGCTTGACGATGAGGTCGCAGACGTCGTCAATGACGCCGGACGTCGGTTTTGGGCGAACCCATCCAGCCCCCACATGGCCGGCATGAAGAGCCAGCAAGCCATCGACAGCGCACGGCGCAAGATGGCTCGTCTGCTGGCCTGCAAGCCCCGTGAGCTGTATTTCACCTCAGGCGCCACTGAGGCCAACAACTGGGCCATCTCCATGGTTGAGCCTTCTCCGGGAAGCCACATCATCACTACGGCAATCGAACACAAGTCGATGCTTGACTCCGCCAGGGCGTTCGAACGCAGAGGAGGCGACCTGACCATCTTGCCGGTCAACGGCGACGGATTCGTTGATCCTGCCGACGTGGCGAAGGCCATCAAGCCAACCACACGCCTTGTCTCCGTCATGGCAGCCAACAACGAAATCGGGTCGGTCCAGCCCATCACGGACATCGCCTCGGTGACGAAGGAGGCCGGCATACCACTGCATTCCGACGCCACACAGGCCATCGGCTACCTTCTGGAGGATCTGAATCAGTTTCCCGCGGACCTGATCAGTTTCTCCAGCCACAAAATTTATGGACCCAAGGGAGTGGGTGCACTCTACATCAGCGATACATTCCAGGCATCCAACAATGGAGTTCCTTCGCTGCTCCACGGCGGAGGCCAGGAAGGCGGCAAGCGCCCCGGCACGGAGAACCTTCCGGCTATTGTTGGCTTCGCCAAAGCCCTGGAAATATCCCGGAAAGCACTGACCAGTGAACGGGCAAGAGTCCATGGACTCAAGTCCACATTCATGGACCTGCTAATGACCCGACACCCCGGCATCTTGGCCAATTCGCCGACGAACGATTGTCTGCCCAACTGCCTTAATCTCACGATCCCAGGCGTGGACGCAGGAGACCTGATGGCCGGTGTCCCACAGCTAGCCCTGTCGGCCGGCTCTGCTTGCAACAGCAACGACCAGAAACCCTCCCACGTCCTAATGGCCATCGGCCTAAGCCCCGACGACGCACGTTCGAGTATCCGCATCGGTTTCGGACGAACGACAACCACCGAAGAAGCATCCGAGGCTGCTCTTGCGATATCCGCGGCGATATCACGTATTACAGCCCGGTGAGCAGATTGACGACAGAGGCCCCTGCAGCAGTTCCCTTCCACAGTTCGATGGTCGGTCACGACTGGGAAGCGCTGGGCTACCCCAGCGAAAAAGCCGCACGGTTCTGGGACACCAGGTCATGCGGGGTCGCTTGCCTGCGCATGGTCTACGCACGCTTGCTCCCTGGATCAGTGATGCTTCCATCAGCAATAACTGAAGAGCTTCTGCGGGATCATGCCTACACCGAACACTCCGGGCGGAACCATGCCGGCCTGGCCCGGCATGCGCATCGCAACGGACTCGAAGCCGAGCGTGCACAGGCTGAAAACCCAGATGAACTCACCTCTCTGGCCACGGGCCCGGGAGTGCTCGTGGTCTCCATTGGTCACTCCTTCGACGCTCCCGTCAGCTCCGGGCACCTCGCGGTGCTGGTGGGGATCACGGACGCCGGGCAGATCCATCTCCACCGGCCATCAAGCCAACACCCGAGGGAAGGAAAGGACCTCCGCGTAGACCTAGACACATTCTGGAAGCACTTTTCCGGCCGGGCAATCCACTTTCGAGCCACACCCTCCAGCCTTGATAGGGACGGGCTGCACCTGTAGCAGGTAGGTACCCGGGCCTTTCCGCTGCTGGCCTATGCCTATCGAGAGCAGTATCCACACGAAACTCTCGCGGTAGGGAAGCCACCAAGAAGCGGGGCGTCGCAGGAACCGGTCCTGTACCAAAGTGAACCTCGAACAGACATGCAGCAGATGGACTCCTTGGGCCGGCGTCCGGTGAGATACGCCGAAAACGGGGGCACACGCACGACTCTCTCGTTTAGTGACAGCCCACTTGAAACGCCGATAATTATTATTCTGTAAAGCCGGTTGCCTCGGCCTACAAGCCCTGCAGGCAGGGTCGATACACTCCAGCGAGCCGGTCCATGGTTTGCACAACCACGGTGTCCACGTCTCCGGCGGACACCAGCAGCTCGGCGAGTTGAGATCTGGGGGTGTCCCCGCCGGAGGCCTTGTCCGAAAACACCCCCCGATCAAGAATCTGGCCTTCGAGCTGGCGTTTCTCGTTCTGGTTCAGCGTGCTGACCCGCGCGTACCCGGTCCGCCGTCCGCTCACCGTAGCCTCCAACCCTCTGCCTGTGAGGTTGGCTTCTGGGCTTGTCCAACTTCTCCTCGCCGGCGAACTGGACGGGCGCTTCCTCGCGGCCGGTTTCGGTGAATCGCCCGCCGGAGCTGACGCCTTAGGCTGGCGGGCCTTCATCGTGGTCATGCTGAGCATGTTTCCGGCAAGGGGCACTGTGGGAACAAAAAAGCTGACCGGCTTGTGCCGGTCAGCTTTTTAAGAACCGCTTAGAGCGGCTGGATGTTCTCAGCCTGCGGACCCTTAGGGCCCTGGGTGACGTCGAACTGAACTTTCTGGTTCTCGTCGAGGGAGCGGTAACCGCTGGAGGCGATTGCCGAAAAGTGTGCGAACACGTCAGCGCTTCCGTCGTCGGGGGCGATGAAACCGAAGCCCTTTTCGGCGTTGAACCACTTGACTGTACCTGTTGCCATGCTTGTTTCCTTCACGGGTCGCGGGCCGGATCCGCTTTTCGGATTGCCGTCCCCGCCACTCACACCATGAGCCTATGTGGCAGCAGCGGGGGCAGGCAAGAGATTGGTCAAAGGCTGGACGCCCGGAGGGCGGCCACACGAATGCGGGGAGTCTTCAGATGGCGGAACTTGGAACCCGCGGAAGTTGAAAGGCCCGTTAGGTGGGCGCAGCAGGTAGGACATTCAAACCGTGGCGGTCACCATCCGGGTGGGCTTGCTGCGTGCAGGCTCTGCTGACGGGTCGGGTTCTGAGTCCCGCGCTCCGCGTATTGAAGCGTGCTGCTTGCCCGCCTGTCCGCCGGG
Organism: Arthrobacter sp. 05T423; assembly: GCF_056396245.1. Taxonomy (NCBI): domain Bacteria; kingdom Bacillati; phylum Actinomycetota; class Actinomycetes; order Micrococcales; family Micrococcaceae; genus Arthrobacter; species Arthrobacter sp. 05T423. The sequence continues at coordinate 4,243 of NZ_JBFTLC010000002.1, read as the reverse complement.
TCCCGAGCGCGATTCGGAATTGCGCTCGGACCCGGCGTTCTGAAGCTACGGTTCACAGCCACTCTGCTCCAGGGACATGACCAGTCTCTGTTCCGCACCTTATGAAAAGTGTGGATGTTCGTTCGGGTCAGGGCGTGGTTGTTACCCCTGTTTGAGGGGGAAAGCATGGTGACCGCTTTCTCGGCCCGCGGTGGCAAGCCAACCACGCCTTATCCGGTCCCGCTCCTGCACCTTCGCCTTGACCTTCAGCAGCTCACCGCGACCGAAGTTTGGACAGGTGCCGACGAAAGTAGCCTTCCCGGTCATGGAACGCGCGTTCATAGCGGGCAGGGGGACTGAGGCGCTGCGCTTCGCAAACCCCGACGGGACGTTTGTTCCAGTCAGTGGTTCGGGACAAATGGGTAGGACACTAGTGTTAAGGAACAGGCCCCACCCGGCCGGAAACGGGAGACTGGAGAGTGAGCTATGCGGGTACCCGCAGAAGAACGAAAAGAACAGCTGATAGCGGCGACTGTTGAACTGATGCGTCGTGAGGGCGTTCAGGCCGTGACCATCCGGGCGATAGCCAAGGAAGCCAATGCGCCCCTGGCCACGGCGCATTATTGCTTCACGGGGAAAGACGAGATCCTGGACGCGGCCGCCGAGGCATGGCTGAAAAATTTGAGCCTATTTTCCAGTGACGTCCCGGTCGATCTGGGGTTGCGTAAGGCCGTGGAACAAGTCGCCGAAGGCTACTGGCGGGCGCTGGAAGAAGAGCCGGCCAGCCTCCTTGCTGAGATCGAAATGATTCTGTGGGCAACACGCAATATCGCTGTCAGCCCGCTGGCCGCGAAAATCTATCCCGCCTACGTAACAGAGTTGGGAAACATCTTCTCGTCCGCGGCAACAAACAGCGGCGAAGAATGTCTCATAAGCTTTCCTCTGCTGGTGAGGTCCTTCCTGATGATTTACGACGGAGCGGTCATTCAGTACCTGACCGACCCAAAGGCAGCCGATCACCGGACCATGTTCTTCATGATGCTCGATGCGCTTCTGATCAAGGCCGGCGTCTAGACTTCCTGCCACCGGCCTACAAGTTAAAGCTCTCATCCTGCGCCACGCGGCAGCCAGTTCGGCAGGATCAGGAAAAGATGGAGCCGAGGCCTTCCAGAAAGAACCGCCCTGGACAGGCGGCGGCCAGCTCTGAGTTCGGCAACGAGGTCTTGCCTCCGCTGCACTGGTTACGCGGTGGCCAGGTCTGCCAGAAACGGGTAGATGTGCACGCCGGAGAATCAACATGGGGGCGGCGAATTCGCCGCCCCCATGCCGGTTGGTTTTCTTTGTATTGAAGCCAGGTGCAGGGTTTCTTACTCGGAGACCCTACGGCGCCCGCAGAGCTTGCCGACAGGATGGAGGGGTGGTTCTGCTGGCCAGTGTCCGGGTCAGTCCTCGATGCGGCTGCCTGTGCTCTGGGCGTCTTGGGGGTTCAGGTAGGTGAGGAAGCCGAGGTGTGCCTCGTACCTGGCCAGGACGTCGTCGATCATTTGCTCGTGCGTTACACCCATCAGGTCATAGCCCTCGGAGCCGGTCTCGGTGAAGACTTCCACCCGGTAATAGACGTCGGTTTCCGGGAACATCCGCCCACCGAACACCGGCATGCGTGCTTCCACGGCCTGCGCCCGATAGAGGAAGTCGCGATGGTCCGGGATGCTGACCACCAGGGCGTAACTGGAAATGCCTGTCTGGTCGTTCGGGACAATGTCCAGGGTGGCCTGGTGGCCCTGCTTGGTGAACTCCCCGATAAGTTCGTTCAGGGCCGGATGCACAGTGTCTTCCATGAACTGGGCTGCCTGCTTTTTCGAGGGATAGGACCATATTCCGGCCAGCCTGTGCCGCCAGGTGCGCTCCGGCACGTGCCCGCCGTCCGCTGCCGTCGACCGCCGGCGCAGTATCCGGCCTTCACGTTGGGCGCGCTCGATGCGCAGTGCCTTCGTGAAGGAGGCCATGATCAGCCAGGCGATGATGGTCACGGGGAGGGCGAAGATGAGTGTGGCGTGTTCCATGGTGGTCACGCCGCCTGCTACCAGCATCGCGATGGTGAGCAGCGCGGTGACCAGGGCCCAGAAGATTCGAAGCCACTTTGGCCCGTCCTGGGAGGGGTCGGGGATGGTGGAGGAGAAGTTGGACATCATCATGGCGCCGGAGTTGGCGCTGGTGATGTAAAACAGCATGCCGGACAAGGTGCCCAGACCAATCAGGAAAGGGGCTCCGGGGAACATCCCGAGCAGCGCGTACCAGCCCTGTTCCGGGCTTTCGATGGCGAGTTTGGCGAATGCGGTGTTACCGCCCAGGACCTCGTGCATGGCGCTGTTGCCGAAGATGCTCACGACCAGGAAGTCGCACAGTACCGGGGCGGTGATCGCGGCGATCACGAACTCGCGCAGGGTCCGGCCCCGCGAGATGCGTGCCAGGAACAGGCCGACGAACGGGCCCCAGGCCAGCCAGAAGGCCCAGAAGAACAGGGTCCAGCCGCCCATCCATTCCGAACCGCCGTGCTCGTAGGCGAATGTCTGGAGTGTGCGGCCGGGCATGGTGACGATGAACTGGCCGATGTTCTCCACCAGGGAGTTGAGCAGGAAGGAGGTCTGGCCGGTCACCAGAATGTACAGCAGCAGGGCTGCCGCACACCAGATGTTCAGCTCGGCAATCCAGCGGATTCCTTTGTCAACACCGGAAGTGCATGCACCGATGGTCAGTACGACGGCGACAATCACCAGCGCGATCTGCAGTGCCAGGCCCTGCTCCAGCCCGAACATGATGGAGAAGCCGACGTTCAGCAGCACGACGCCGATGCCCATCGCCGTGGCCACGCCGAAGACCGTCCCGACCAGGGTGATGATGTCGATCGTGTCGCCGACCCCACCGTGGACGCGTTTGCCCAGCAATGGGTACAGGGCTGCCCGGATCGACAGGGGTTTGCCGTGCCGGTAGGCGAAATATCCCATTGCCATACCCAGCAGGGAATACATGGCCCAGCCGGCCATCCCGTAGTGGAACATGGTCCACACCACGGCGTCCTGGGCGGCCGCCGCGGTCTGGCCTTGACCGGCGGGGGGCGACATGTATTGGGTGATGGGTTCGGTCACGGAGTAGAACAGCATGTCTATTCCGACGCCGGCCGCGAAGAGTTGGGCCACCCACGTGAAGAGTTTGTACTGGGGACGTGAGTGGTCGGGGCCCAACCGGATCGAGCCCACCTTGGACAATGCCACCCACAGAACAAAACCGATGACGACAGTGACGGTGAGGACGTAAACCCAGCCGAGGTTTTCCGCGGTCCAGCCCACCACCGCCTTTATGGTGTCCTCCGCGTTACCGGGCGTCAGGATCGCCCAGACGGAGAATGCCAGAGTGATGGCTGCAGCGATGATGAGGACGCGCCAGTTGACCTTGGGCCCGCGGTCCTTATTGACTTCGGCGGGCGCCGTGTCAGGGTCTTTCTTGATCATGGTGGTGCTCAACGGTCCAACTCCAATTCTGGTTCTGTGCCACGCGCAGCAGCACATCCTGTGGTGTGTTCGCGGCCCTTTGGTCGTCCGCCAGAAAACCGGCGCCCGGGGAGCCTCGGGATTACTGGGGGTGCCCACGCCAAACAAACCCGGAACAGAAGTTCCAATCGCAGGCGGTCCGGGCGGGTTCGCCGATTGTCCCTGGCCGGCTGACGGCTGCGGAAGGCTTTGAATGCACCGGAGGCAGCGGGAAGCTGCGCGGTCGTGCCTGAGACAGGACTGCAGCCAGTGGCGGCGTGGAATTCCTTCTTGGCTCGTCAGGCAGGGTGTGGCTTAACGTAAGGCGCCGGCGTGACGCCGGCTCCCGGTCACTGATAGTCCGGGCTCTCACCACAAAGGGTCCCAACGGCATACGCTTTCCCTGGCGCCAACTTCCTTGCCGGCGTCCGCCTGCCCGCAACGGTGCAGGCAGGCGGGCGCGCGACCGGTCCTTACGGTGCGAAGGAGCGGTGGCCGGTGAAGAACCCGAGACCGTACTCGGGGGTCTCGAACTTGACTGTCGTTCCCTTCGGGAAGAACAGCACATCGCGCTCCTTCGCGTGCGTCACTTCGCCCGTCGCCTCGTCGGTGAGGATGAACTCACCGGCTACGACCACCTTCATTTCGTCGTAGGTGTACGTGTACACCAGGGGTTCGGAGGCCTTCAGCTCGAAGAAGCCGGCGCTCATAACCGACCCTTCAGGGTTGTGGAGGGA